>NZ_JBHURI010000015.1:0-63883 GCF_042673425.1 Agromyces sp. NPDC056965
GACCGATCCCGTCGTCCGCGTCGTCCGGGGCGTGATCGAAACGTGATCCGGAGCGTCGAGTCCGGATGGCCGGTGGCCAGTAGATTCATCTCGCCGGAGCCTTCCGGTTTCGGATGGAGGCGTCATGGAACGGCGAACGACCGGGCTCGCGATCCTGCTCTTCACTGCGGTGCTGGTGCTGACGGCGTGCGTGCCGTCCCCGCCCGATCCCAAACCCACCGGCACTCCCACGCCCCATGCGTCGGCGGCGCCGAGCGAATCCGTGCCGCCGACGGAGCCCGACGCCGTCGCGGATCCGGTCGTGACTCGCATCGTCGTCCGGCCCGAGCTCCTCGAACTGACCGACAGCGCAGGAGCGGTGGTCGATGAACTCTCGTACGACGCGGAGGCGGTCGTCTTCGTCGATGCGTTGTCGAACGTGCTCGGCGGTCCACCCGACGTGGAGGAGCGGCCGGGCGGTCACGAGTGGTTTCCGTGGACCAAGTACAGCTGGCCCGGAGTCGTCGTCGTCGACGACCACGAGCCCGACGGCATCTCGTCCGACATGAACGTGGCGGTCGAGTTCACGCATCCGGTCGTCGGAGACGAGATCTCGGTCGCCACCGTCCAGGGATTCCGCCCCGGCGATGACGCACAGGCGCTCGCCGCCGAGCTCGGCGAGACGTGGCACGGCAACGGATACGACGAGTTCGCCGCGGAGACCGGCCCGGACATCGGGGAACGCGCCTATTCCGAATGGGATGGCACGTACGGGGAGGCGAATGCGAATGCCGTCGCCGTGAGCCACTGGAGCAGGGAGAGCGATCCGACGGTGACGAGCGTGATCCGCGCGCCGTGGAACTTCGGCATCGGGCACGTCTGAGGGTTCGTCGATCTGAGCGCAACATTGTTGTCAACGCCGTTGCGCGAGCGTGGTGATGCGCGGTACTGTCCGAATGCAGCATCCGTTCGTCGGCTGGTTCCGCGTTCCGCGAGGCCGTCGGCGGCCACCTCAGACGACGACGTTCCAGGAGGCACGATGTACGACGACGACTCGACCCCCGCCATGAGCAGCGCTCGACTGCCGAGCCGCCGCGCCGTGCTCGCCGTCGGCGCGGCCGGCGCCGCGGGGCTGGCGCTCACGGCGGCCGCGCGTCCCGGCCGCGGCATCCCCGGCTCGTACCACCGCATGTGGGACGCGATCGTCATCGGTGCCGGAGCATCCGGTCTCGGTGCTGCGCGCGTGCTCGCCGATGCCGGCAAGCGCGTGCTCGTGCTCGAGGCACGTGATCGCATCGGCGGCCGCATGTGGACCGACCGCGACTCGATGTCGATTCCGGTCGAGCGCGGCGCCGAACTGGTGCACGGCACCACGGTGTCGACCTGGGAGCTCATCGACGAGCTCGGCCTCTCGACGCGGCGGCAGACGACCGTCTTCGGGCGTCTCCGTCCGGATTCGCCCTGGATCGACGCGTTCGACTTCGAGGTCTGGCGCTTTCCACTCGGTGCCCCGCCGTTGCCCGGCGGCCTCCCCGACCCGGTCGGCGGCGAGACGGCGCTGGCATGGCTGGAGCGGATCGGCCTCCCTCCCGAGAACTATCCGATCTCGCTGGCCGCGATCGAGGTCGACTCCGAGCAGTTCGACGTGCTCCCCGCATGGTTCGTCGTCGACACCGTCGCCGCCGCGCTCGAGATGCAGGAGCTGTCGGGGCCGATGCCGCCGGAGGAGTACGGCGACTACCGGGTGATCGGCGGATACGACCAGGTGCTGCAGCCGCTCGCCGCCGGCCTCGCGCTGCTGCACGGCGCCCGAGTGCACACCGTCGAGCACCGGCCCGGCAGGGTCGACGTGCACTCGGCACTGGGATCGTTCAAGGCCAAGTCGCTCGTGGTCGCCCTCCCCGGCGGCGTGCTGAAGCACGGCGACATCACGTTCGACCCGCAGCTGCCCGCCGACAAGCGCGACGGATTCCAGGAGATCGAGTACCTGCCCGTCTTCAAGGGCATCCTCGAGTTCGCGCAGCCGGTGCTGCCGGCAGGGCACCCGCTCCCTCGGGCGTGGGACATCATGACGACCTTCTCGAAGAACCCGCCGAGTCTCTGGAACGGCTCCGTCGGCACCCCCGGCTACGACGGCGAGGTCGTCGTCGCGTGGATGACGGGAGGCAGGGCTCAGGAACTGCTCGACCTCTCGGAGGCCGAGCGGTTCCAGGCGGCGCTCGACAACATCCGCACGGCGGTCGGCGATCACGGACTGCAGTACGTCAACGCCTCGACCTACGACTGGTCGAAGGACGAGTTCGCCCGGGGCGCCTATCCAGGACCGTTCTCGCGGCGCAGCGGCCTGAACGCGCCGATCGAGGACACGATCTTCTGGGCGGGCATGGTGACCAGCACCATCCATTCGTCGCGCAACTCCGGCGTGGCCGCGGCGAATGCAGCGCTCACGGCGCTCGCCGCACGCTGATCCGACTCCGCCGTGCCTGCGGCCGACCGAGCGGCCGCGGGTGCGGCGGACACTGCGGACGACGCGAGTCCGGCGACCGGGTCTCGCGGACCGGACCGACGTCGCGGGTTACGCGTCGACGATGGCGAGCAGCAGGTGCCCGCTCGAGACGGTCGCGCCCGCCTCGGCGTTCACGGTGCCGATGACGCCGTCCTTGTGGGCGAGGATCGGCTGCTCCATCTTCATGGCCTCGAGTACGAGGACGAGGTCGCCCTTGACGACCTTGTCGCCCTCTGCGACGGCCACCTTCACGATGGTCGCCTGCATCGGGGCCTTGACGGCGTCGCCCGTTCCAGTGTCGACGGCGTGCGACGCGGCGCGGCGGCGAGGTGCGGCACCGGCGGTGCGCGAGGCGGAGCCGGATGACCCGCCGCCGACGATCTTCTTCGGCAGCGTGACCTCGACCCGGCGACCGGCGACCTCGACGACGACGCTCGTGCGCTCGGCAGGGCCCGCGTTGTCGGCGAGTTCGCCCGACCACGGCTCGAGCTGGTTGTCGTACTCGGTCTCGATCCAGCGCGTGTAGATCGTGAACGGCGCATCGCCGTCGGGAGCGAAGGCCGGATTGCGCACGATGTCGCGGTGGAACGGCAGCACGGTCGGAAGCCCGGCGACCTCGAACTCGTCGAGTGCGCGGCGGGCGCGCTCGAGGGCGTCCTTCCGGTCGCGGCCGGTGACGATGAGCTTGGCGAGGAGCGAGTCGAAGGCGCCCGAGATCTCGTCGCCCGACGTGACGCCCGAGTCGATGCGGATGCCGGGACCACCGGGGAAGCGCAGTTGGTGCACGGGTCCGGGTGCCGGGAGGAAGCCGCGGCCCGGGTCCTCGCCGTTGATGCGGAACTCGATCGAGTGACCGGTCGTCACGGGGTCGGCGTAGTCGAGCACGCCGCCCTCGGCGAGACGGAACTGCTCGCGCACGAGGTCGATGCCGGTGACCTCTTCGGAGACGGGGTGCTCGACCTGGAGGCGCGTGTTGACCTCGAGGAAGGAGACCGTTCCGTCCTGGCCGATGAGGAACTCGCAGGTGCCGGCGCCGACGTAGCCCACTTCGCGCAGGATCGCCTTCGAGGACTCGTAGAGCGCCGTCGTCTGCGCCTCGGTGAGGAACGGCGCGGGGGCCTCCTCGACGAGCTTCTGGTGGCGACGCTGCAGCGAGCAGTCGCGGGTCGAGACGACGACGACGTTGCCGTGCGCGTCGGCGAGGCACTGGGTCTCGACGTGGCGCGGCTTGTCGAGGTACTTCTCGACGAAGCACTCGCCGCGGCCGAAGGCGGCCACGGCCTCGCGGGTGGCCGACTCGAAGAGCTCGGGCACCTCTTCGCGGGTGCGTGCGACCTTGAGGCCGCGCCCGCCGCCGCCGAAGGCGGCCTTGATCGCCACGGGCAGGCCGTGCACGTCGACGAAGTCGAGCACCTCCGAGGCGTCCGCGACGGGGTTGAGCGTGCCGGGAGCGAGCGGGGCGCCGACCTTCTCGGCGACGTGGCGCGCCGAGACCTTGTCGCCGAGGCGTTCGATGGCCTCGGGCGACGGGCCGATCCAGATGAGGCCGGCGTCGATCACGGCGCGGGCGAAGTCGGGGTTCTCGGCGAGGAAGCCGTACCCGGGGTGCACGGCGTCGGCGCCCGAGCGGCGGGCGATCGAGAGGATCTTGTCGATCACGAGGTAGGTGTCGGCGCTCGTGGAGCCGTCGAGGGCGTACGCCTCGTCGGCGAGCTTCACGTGGCGCGCGTCGCGATCCTGATCGGCGTAGACGGCGACGGAGCCGAGACCGGCGTCGCGGGCGGCCCGGATGACGCGGACGGCGATCTCGCCACGGTTGGCGATGAGGACCTTGGAGATGCGCGGCATAATGCTCAAGCCTATTGCGCCCGCCGGTCGGCTCTTTGGGTGCCTTCCACAAAAAGAGCGGATGTCTCTTGCGGGCATCGACAATCGACCGAACGGGTCACTCGGCGGAAGGCGTGCGATTCCAGAGCGACGGCCATGCCACGCCGAGCTCGCGCACGAGGTCGCGCAGCGTCGAGAGCGAGAGGCCCACGACCGTCGAGGGGTCGCCCTCGACCCGGCGGATGAAGGGCCCCCCGAGGCTGTCGATCGTGAACGCGCCGGCGACGAGCAGCGGCTCGCCGGTCGCGATGTAGGCGTCGATCTCGGCCTCGTCGAGCGCCGCGAAGCGCACGGTCGCGACATCCGCTCGCCCGACCGCGCCGTTCACCCGGCCGCCTCGGTGGTCGATCAGCCAGTGGCCCGACCAGAGCTCGCCGTGCCCGCCGTTCTGGGCCAGCCAGCGCTGCCTGGCCACGGCGGGCAGGTGCGGCTTGCCGTGGATCGAGCCGCCGGTGAGGAATGCGGAGTCGCCCCCGAGGATGAGCCCGTCGATCGGCTCGCCGCCCGGCTCGGCGCCGATGAGCGCCTCGGCCTTGGCCTGCGCGAGCAACTGCACCATCTCCCGTGCGGCGAGCGGGCCGGACACGGCCTCGTGCGCCGCGACGACCGCCTCCTCGTCGACGCCCGGGGGTGCCGCGATCGGCTCGATGCCCGCCGCGCGAAGGGTCTGCAACCGGGCGGGCGAGGTCGAGGCGAGGTAGAGGCGCATGCGTCCATCCTGCCCGTCGGCTGCCCGCTGTGGAATGCTCGATGCATGCCAGAGAACCGACGCCCACGTCGAAGCGGTGGGCGGAAGCCCTCGCGATCGCCCCGCCCCGCCCCGAAGCCGCCGGCCACTGACGGACCCGTGATCGAACTCGACGTCGAGCGCGTCGCGCACGGCGGCGTCTTCGTCGCGCGGCACGAGGGCCGCGTCGTGTTCGTCGCCGACGCCATCCCGGGGGAGCGCGTGGCCGCTCGCGTCAGCGACCAGAGCAAGGCGAAGTTCTGGCGTGCGGAGACGGTGGAGGTGCTCGAGGCATCGCCCGGCCGCCGCGAGCACGTGTGGGCCGAGGCATCCGTCGACCGGGCACCCGAACTGCGCGCCGGCGGTGCCGAGTTCGGCCACATCCGCATGGAACGCCAGCGGGGGCTGAAGGGCGAGGTGCTGCGCGACGCGCTCTCCCGCATGGCGGGCGTCGAGGCCGACGTCGAGGTCGCCCCGGTCGATCCGGCGCTCGCCGCCGGCGTCTCGATCGACGACGGCACCGGATGGCGCACGCGCATGCGCCTCCACGTCGGCGCAGACGGTCGGGTGGGGCCGTACGCGGCCCGCAGCCACTCGATCGTCCCGGTGGCATCCGTTCCCCTCGCCGTGCCCGAACTCGCCGCCCTCGCACCGCTCGGCGACCGCTTCCCCGGCGCCTCGGCGATCGATCTCATCGCCCCGAGCGCCGGCGATCCCGCGATCGTCATGGTCGAGGGCGACCGTCCGGCACGCGGAGTGCGTCCGACGATCGAGGAACGCGTGGGCGACCGCAGCTTCCGGCTCGATCGCGACGGCTTCTGGCAGGTGCACCGCGGCGCTGCCGCGACGCTCAGCCGTGCCGTGCAGGAGCTCGTCGACGGCGACCTGTTCGATCCTCGCGCGGCCAATCACGACCTCTACGGCGGAGTCGGGCTGCTGGCCGCTGCCGTGGGGGACCGCTTCGGCGAGACCGTCCGCATCACGACCGTCGAGTCCGACGCGCGCGCGACCGAGCACGCCGGGGCGAATCTCTCCGAGTGGCTCGGCGCCCGTGCCGTGACGGCCCGCGTCGACCGGTACCTCGCGGAGCTCGAAGCCGACTCGGGTGCCACTGAGCGCGCGCGGCTCCGCGACGCGACGTTCGTGCTCGACCCGCCGCGCGCCGGAGCCGGTCGCGAGGTCGTCGAGCGTCTCGCCGAACTGCGTCCGCGACAGCTCGTCTACGTCGCCTGCGACCCGGTCGCCTTCGCCCGCGACGTCGGTCTCCTCCGCGAACGGGGCTACGAGCTCGAGGAGCTCCGCGCCTTCGACCTGTTCCCGAACACGCACCACGTCGAGGCGGTCGCCCGCCTCCGCGCTATCGTGTGAACGTGAAACAGGGGGACGTCGGAGCAGCAGAGCCGACACGACAAGCGGATGCCGCGGCGACCGTCGCGATCGTCGACGACCACGAGGCGGTGCGACTCGGCCTGCGGGCGGCGTGCCGCGACGCGGGGTACGACGTCGTGGTCGATGCGGCGAGCGTGCCCGAGCTGCTCGACGGCCTCGCCGGTCGCTCGTGCGACGTCGTCGTGCTCGATCTCTCGCTCGGCGACGGCTCCTCGGTGACCGACAACGTGCGCGCGGTGCTCGCGACGGGCAGCGCCGTGCTCGTGCACAGCATCGCCGACCGCGTCGCCGCGGTGCGCGAGTCGCTCGCGGCAGGGGCCGCCGGCGTGATCCCGAAGGCGTCGCCGATGTCGGCCGTGATCGGTGCCATCGCCACGGTCGCGCGCGGCGAGGTGCTCAACAACGTGGAGTGGGCGAGCGCGATCGAGGCCGATCGCGACTTCGCGAAGGCCCAGCTCGGGCGGCGCGAGCACGATGTGCTGCACCTGTACGCCTCCGGCCTGCCGTTGAAGCTCGTCGCGGCCCAGCTCGGCATCGCGCACTCGACCGCGCGCGAGTACCTCGACCGCATCCGGGCGAAGTACATCGAGGTGGGTCGTCCGGCACCGACGAAGGTCGACCTCCTGCGCCGAGCCGTCGAGGACGGGATCCTCCCCGGGCTCGACGATGGCGGAGATGCCCGCCGTTGACTGGCGGGTGACGCGACTCTCGCGTCGCCGCTCCACGGTCACCCGGGCTCAGGTCGAGACCGTCACGGGCCGTGCGCTCGGCCTCTTCGGGCTCGTGTTCGGCGCCCAGACGGTGCCCATTGCGCTCGAACAGGCCGACGCGCTCCTGCCCGGTGCCGGTGCGGCGCTCATGGCGGTGCTGTACGGCGCGATCGTCGGCCTCGCCGTCGCGACGGTGACGAAGGTCGCGGCGCGCACCGCGAGCCTCGCCTTCGCGCTGCTGTACGCGCTCGCCCTCGTGGCGTGGCCCTTCCTCGTCGACGATCCGGCGGCGCTCGTCGGTGCCACGCCGTGGCTCTACTACCTGTGCACCGTCGCGACCACGGCCGCGGTCGTCGCGGTGCTGCCCGTCTGGGCGGCCGCGTACACCCTCGTCGTTCCCGCCACCTACGGGGTCATCCGGCTCCTGCCGGCCGGCGGTGACGCCGGGCCGCTGCTCGCGGTGCTCGATGCGCTCTACGCGGTCGTGCTCGGCGTGGTCGTGCTGGTGATCGTGACGATGCTGCGCCAGGCAGCCGAATCCGTCGATGCGGCGCAGGAGGCCGCGCTCGAACGCTACGACGTCGCCGCGCGCCTGCACGCGAATGAGATCGAGCGGGTCAAGGTCGATGCGCTCGTGCACGACAGCGTGCTCACGACGCTCCTCTCCGCGGCCGCCGCGACGACGCCGGAGCAGCAGCAGCTCGCCGCACGCATGGCACGCGATGCCGTGCAGCGACTCGACGAGGCGGGAGCGACCGGGCCCCGGGCGCTCGACCGCGTCGGCCTCCCGGTGCTCGTGCGCCGGCTGCGGGCCGCGCTCACGACGTTCAGCACGCCCTTCACGGTGCGGGTCGTGAACGCCGGCGGCGTCGAACTGCCGGTCGAGGCCGTCGAGGCGCTGTACGCGGCGTCGGTCCAGGCGATGGTGAACAGCCTGCAGCACGCCGACGAGCCGGGGCTGTCGACGCGTCGCGAGCTCCGCATCAGGGGAGTGCGCGCCGGGGGCTGCGTCATCGAGATCGCCGACAACGGCCGAGGGTTCGCACTCGACCGTGTTCCGGCGGAGCGGCTCGGCCTGCGCGTCTCGATCGAGGAGCGAATGACCAATGCGGGCGGGATGGCGCACATCGAGTCGAGGCTCGGACACGGCACGACCGTGACGGTCGCGTGGCCGCAGGGAGCGGGTGGCGGAGCATGATCTCCATTCCCCGCTGGCTCCTGCTCGTGCTCGGCGCACTCTTCTCGGCGTACCACGTCGTGCTCGGCATCTACTCGCTCGGACGAGCGGAATCGCCGTGGCCCGCCGTGGTCGCCTTGTTCCTCTACACGGTCGCCACGACGCTCAGCCTGTGGCCCGCGAAGCGCGTGCGCATGCCCGACTGGCTCGCCGCCTTCGACCTCGCCGTCTCCATCGTGCTGCCGCTGCTCGTGACGAGCCAGCTCGACCCCGATGCCGAGAACGGCTACGCCACGTGGTACGTCGCCGCGGTGGGCACGCTCATGACGATCACCGCGGCGAGGCGCCAGCTGACGGCGGCGTGGCTCGGGGTCATCGCGCTCGCGGTGCAGAGCGTCGTCTGGGCCGGCCCGTTCTCGCTCGGCGGCCTCGGCGTCATCGGCAGCCTCGTCTGGGTGGGGATCGCCCACATGCTGACGAGTGCGCTGGCGAACGCGGCACGCGAGACCCGCCGCTACGCCCAGGCCGAGCGGGAGGCGGCCGCCTGGCAGGCCGCGCAGGACGCCCACCTGTTCGAGGGGCGCATGCGCCTCGCCCACACCAATCGACTCGCTGCGCCGATGCTGCGGCGCATCGCGGATCGTGGCGGCGCGCTCACCGAGGCCCAGCAGGCCGAGTGCCGCATGCTCGAGGCGGCGATCCGCGACGAGATCCGTGGGCGGATGCTGCTGACCGACGCGGTTCGGTTCGAGGTGCAGCGCGCTCGTGCCCGCGGCATCACGGTCACCCTCCTCGACGAGGGCGGCATCGACGACCTCGACGAGGCCACGCGGAACCGCGTGCTGTCGCGTCTGGCCGACGCCGTCGCCGGGTCGTCGGCCGATCGCATCATCGTCCGCACTGCGGCCGAGGCGTCGCCCGTGGCGGTCACGGTCGTCGGACTGCGCGAGTCGGACGGCTCCGCGTCCGACTCCGACGAGGCCGAGGTCGAACTGTGGCTGGAGATCCCCAGGGCGTTCTGAGCCGAGGGCGGCGAGCGATGGTTCGCGGCGGCGATCGACGCATCGATACTCGGACTCGTTCGCTCACCGGGGCCGGACATGAAGGTGGGGGGCCGATCCGAGATCGACCCCCCATCAAGCCCGAGTCACCGCGACAACCCGAATGTCGCCCTGACTCGCCCCCAACTGCCATCGGTTACCCGACCGATGACGGCGGCGACTCCTGTGGAGCCTGCACTGACAATAGTGCTGCACGAGTCGGGACCCGCAAAGTCGTCATTTCGGGGGACACGAGGTGTCCCCCCTCCGTCGATCGACGAAGGTCCGGGCGAAGTTCCGCGCGAGGAACGTCGATCGCCGACCGTTCGGAACGCGGAATCCGGGGGACACGGCTCAGTTGCCGCTGCGCACCCAGCGGCCGGGGCCCGACTCGAAGGACCGTCGCATCGCACCGCTGCCCCGGACCCAGGCGCTGCGCCCGAGATCGACGGCGGCCTCGTCGGCCGTCTGCTCGTCGATGGCCGCGATCAGTACCGCGGTGACCGCGGCAGCGTCCTCGGGTGTGACCACTCGGGACTCGAAGCGCAAGGAGGCCGCACGTTCGTCGATGTCGTCGCTCATGTCGTCCACCCCCTACAGCGGGATGTTCCCGTGCTTCTTGGACGGGAGGCTCGCGCGCTTCGTGCGGAGCGCCCGCAGCGCCTTCAACACCGCCACCCGGGTCGCCGCGGGCTCGATGACGCCATCGAGTTCGCCGCGCTCGGCCGCGAGGAAGGGGGAGGCGACGTTGTACGTGTACTCGTTGGCGAGCTTGGTGCGCACGGCCGCGACGTCTTCGCCCGCCTCTTCGGCGCGCTTGATCTCGCCGCGGTAGAGGATGTTGACCGCGCCCTGGCCGCCCATCACGGCGATCTCGGCCGTGGGCCATGCCAGGTTGATGTCGGCGCCGAGCTGCTTGGAGCCCATGACGATGTAGGCACCGCCGTAGGCCTTGCGCGTGATGACCGTGACGAGCGGCACGGTCGCCTCGGCGTAGGCGTAGAGCAGCTTCGCGCCGCGGCGGATGACGCCGGTCCACTCCTGGTCGGTGCCGGGCAGGTAGCCGGGCACGTCCACCAGGGTGAGGATCGGGATCGAGAACGCGTCGCAGAAGCGCACGAAGCGCGATGCCTTCTCGCCGGCCGCGATGTTCAGGGTTCCCGCCATCTGGCTCGGCTGGTTCGCGATGATGCCGACCGATCGGCCCTCGACCCGCGCGAAGCCGATGAGGATGTTCGGGGCGAACAGCGGCTGCACCTCGAGGAAGTCGCCGTGGTCGACGATGCCCTCGATGACCGAGTGCATGTCGTACGGCTGGTTCGGCGAGTCGGGGATGACGGTGTTCAGCCGACGGTCGTCGTCGGTGATCTCGAGCTCGGCCTCGGCGTCGTACACCGGGGCATCCGTCATGTTGTTGTCGGGCAGGAACGAGATGAGCGTGCGCGCGTAGTCGAGTGCGTCGGACTCGTCGCTCGCGAGGTAGTGGGCGACGCCCGAGACGGTGTTGTGCGTGAGTGCGCCGCCGAGCTCCTCCATGCCCACGTCCTCGCCAGTGACCGTCTTGATCACGTCGGGGCCGGTGACGAACATCTGGCTCGTCTTGTCGACCATGATCACGAAGTCGGTGAGCGCGGGGGAGTAGACGGCACCGCCCGCCGCCGGACCGCACACGATCGAGATCTGCGGGATGACACCGGAGGCCTGCGTGTTGCGGCGGAAGATCTCGCCGTACTTGCCGAGGGCGACGACGCCCTCCTGGATGCGTGCGCCGCCCGAGTCGAGGATGCCGATGATCGGCACGCCCGTCTTCAGCGCGAGCTCCATGACCTTGATGATCTTCTCGCCGGCGACCTCGCCGAGCGAACCGCCGAAGATCGTGAAGTCCTGGGAGTACACGGCCACCTGGCGGCCGTGGATGGTGCCGGTGCCCGTGACGACGGCGTCGCCGTAGGGGCGCTTGCCCTCCATGCCGAACGCGTGCGTGCGGTGCCGCACGAACTCGTCGAGCTCGACGAACGAGCCTGGGTCGAGGAGTTCGGCGATGCGCTCGCGCGCCGTCATCTTGCCTTTGGCGTGCTGCTTCTCGATCGCCGCCTCACCCGACGCCGTCACGGCTTCGTGGTAGCGCAGCTTGAGGTCGGCGAGCTTGCCGGCGGTCGTGGAGAGGTCGGGGCCGTCAGTCGCTTCGGTCACGCCGTTCACTCTACCGCTGAGCAGTTGGCCGACTTCTTTGACGGATTCCCACAAAAACGGTCGCGCCACTGGTGGCAATCGCCATGCGAGGGGACCCGCGCGCGGCTGGGTAGGGTGTTCGCATGGATTGGGAGCGATCGCGAGCGGCGGTGCCGCGGTTCGAGTTCCGCGACGAGGTCGGGTCGACGAACGACGAGCTGCGGGCGGCCGCGAGCGGTCCGGATGCCGCGGAGTGGGGCCACGGCGCCGTGCTCGTCACCGACAACCAGACGCGCGGTCGAGGGCGACTCGGGCGGGTCTGGCTCGCCCCGACGGGCAAGACGCTCGCGATCTCGCTCCTGCTGCGCCCCGAGCTCGATGGCGGCCGGCCGCTCCCGCCCGACGCCTACGGCTGGATCCCGCTCATCGCAGGGGCCGCGATGACCGAGGCCGTGCGCCGTGCGGTCGAACTGCACGTGCCGGCGGCCGCGACGCCCGGGTCCTCGCCGACGACGCCGGAATCGGATGCGCCCGAGCCCTCCGTTCGTCGGAGCCGGCGCCGTACCCGCGCCGAGGAGGACGAGGGGCAGGACGACAGCGGCGGTGTCGAGGTCGAACTCAAGTGGCCGAACGACGTGCTCGTCTCGGGCTACAAGATCTGCGGCATCCTCTCCGAGCTCCTGCCCGAGTCCGGAGCGGTCATCGTCGGAGCCGGGCTGAACCTCACGCTCGACGAGCACGACCTGCCCACGCTGACCTCCACCTCGCTGCTGCTCGTCACCGGCGCCCAGCCCGACGCCGACGCCGTGCTCGCCGACTACCTCGCCACCTTCCTCGAGATGTTCGAGGCGTTCGCACGGTCGGGGGCGGATGCCGCGGCGAGCGGCATCGCCGCTCGCGTCGCCCGGCTCTGCGGCACGATCGGCAGCGACGTGCGCGTCGAACTGCCGGGCGACCGCGAGCTGCTCGGGCACGCGGAGCGGCTCGACGCCGATGGACGACTGGTCGTGATCGACCGGGAGAACGGCGAGCCGTGGTCTGTCGCCGCAGGAGACGTGACGCACCTGCGGTATTAATGGCGTATGAGGCCTGCCGTGACACCCGAGTCGGCCGTGCCGGCGGCGCAGCCGCCCGAGCGCGTCGTCGCACGAGTGCGCCGACACGCCCGCATCCTGATCCTTCCCGCGATCCTGCTGATCCTCGTCGCCGGTGCGACGGCCTACGGCGTCGGCATCGCGCCCGAGACCTGGCAGGTGCTCGCGATCCTCGGCGGTGCCGTGGTCGTCGTGCTGCTCGGCTCGTTCCTGCCGTTCCTCGCGTGGCTCACGCGGCGCACGACGATCACGACTCGCCGGGTCATCGCTCGCAGCGGCATCTGGGTGCGGGTGCGTCAGGAGCTGCTGCTGTCCCGCGGGCGCGACGTCACCGTCCGCGGAACGTGGGGTCAGAGCGCGTTCGGATCGGGCGATGTGCGCATCGACACGGGCCACGAGAAGCCGTTCGTGTTGAAGGACGTGCCGAAGCCGGTGCTCGTGCAGGGCGCCCTGCAGGAGCTCATGGGCGAGGAGCAGGCGCGGGTCGCGGAGCGGCGACGCGCCGAGCAGACGATGATCGACGGAGACACCGTGGCGTGGGGCGGACGCTGAAACTGAGTGATCGTGCAGCGGGACGTCGATTAAGGACGTAACGTGGACAGGTGGTCTCGCGTCGCCCGAGCGCGAGCCGCACGATGAAGGGTTTCTCTTGGCCGACGAATGCAAACACGGTTTCGATGACGGCCTCTGCGCCATCTGCTTCCCCCCGCCCGAACCGGAGGCGAAGCCCGCGCCCGCTCCGGTGGCCCGCTCCGCACGGTCGACGACGACCCGGAGCGGTCGGCCGCCGGCACGCGTGCCAGGGGCCTCCCGGCCGACGATCTCGTCGGACGCGCCGCGTCTCGACCTGAAGGCGATGCGCATCTACCACGTGACGCACATCGACAACCTGCCGCCGATCCTCGACGCAGGCGCCCTGCTCGCCGACGCCGCCGGTGCGACGCCGGTCGTCGACCTCGCCGCGCCCCATGCGCGCGAGTACCGGCGCGGCGCCGCGATCGACGGCACCGACGCCGTCGTCGCCGACTACGTGCCGTTCCTGCTCACGACCGATGCGCACGTCTGGAACGCGGTGCGCACCGCGACGCCCGATCCTCGCCTCGGCGATGAGGCGGTCAAGCGCGCGCCGGCCGACTTCGTCATCTTCGTCAGCTCGCTCACGAGCGCGCAGGCCGGCAAGGCCGAGGTGGCGGGCACGATCGTCGTGAGCGAGTCGGATGCCGCAGTCACCGGTACGACCGTCGCGACCGAGTGGGCCGACGTGCAGCGCCTGCTGCAGCGCCTGCACCGCGACGAGGAGGGTGCGGGCCTCGACGGGGCCGAACTCCTCGTGCGCGAGTGCCTCCCGCTCGACGACGTGGCGCTCATCGCCGTGGCCAACGAGCCCGTGCGCGACCGGGTCCGGGCGGAACTCGCCGGTGCCGGCGTGCGCGCCCGCGTCGCGGTCTACCCGCCGTGGTTCCAGCCGACCGCCGAACCAGCGGAGTAGGGCTCGCTCAGGGGGCGTTCGTCGGCGACGACGCCCCCTTCGGGTCCTCGATCGACGCCGCCGTCTCGGGCTCCTCGAACAGGGTGCGCTGCGCCTCCTCGACGCGCGCGAGGTTCGAGAGGCCGTCGGCCCGGTGGTGCCCGAAGACCCAGTAGCGGTAGAGCACGAAACGGAATGCCGTGCCGAGGGCGAGGCCCACGACGTTCGTCGCGATGTTGTCGGCCAGGAGGCTCGTGTAGCCGAGCCAGTGGTGGCTGACCCAGAGGCATCCGAGCGCGATCGCCATGCCGCCGAGCGAGACGATCGCGTACTCGACGAACTCGCGCACGTAGTTGCGGCGACGGTGCTTCCGGAACGTCCAGTAGCGGTTGCCCAGCCAGTTGAAGACGATCGCGACGCTCGTCGAGATCGTCTTGGCGCCGATCGCCGACTGCGCCCAGTGGTCGTCGCCGAAGACGCCGAGTCGCAGCAGGTTGAAGAGGGCGACGTCGATCACGAGGCCGATGAGGCCCACGACCCCGAACTTCACCGCGTAGGCGAGCAGGCCGTCCCAGAGCCGTTCGAGGGCGCTCGCGAACCGGGTGGACACCGGCACATCCTATGCGGTCGAGCGCGGCCTAGACTGAACTGGGCGCCCGCGCGGGCGCCGTCGGCTGCGGTGAACGGAGTGCATGGCGTGCGGGTCGGAGTGATCGGTGGAGGGCAGCTCGCCCGGATGATGATCCCCGCGGCGATCGAGCTCGGAGTCGACCTCCGAGTGCTCGCCGAGGCCGAGGGCATGTCGGCGGCCATCGCCGCCGATCAGGTCGGCGACTACACCGACGCGGCCACCGTGCTCGCCTTCGCGCGCGAGGTCGACGTCGTCACCTTCGACCACGAGCACGTGCCGCAGGACGTGCTGCGGGCACTCGTCGACGCCGGCGTCGCCGTGCACCCGGGGCCCGATGCGCTCCGCGTCGCGCAAGACAAGCTGGTCATGCGCGAGCGCCTCTCCGAACTCGGACTTCCGGTGCCCGACTGGGCCCGTGTCGAGACCACCGGCGAACTCGACGACTTCATCGCCGACCACGGCGGGGTCGCGGTCGTCAAGACGCCCCGCGGCGGCTACGACGGCAAGGGCGTTCGCGTCGTGCGCAGCGCCGCCGAGGTCGCCGAGTGGTTCGCGACGATCGCTGAAGACGGGCGCGCGGGCGCCCTCCTCGTCGAGGAGCTCGTCGACTTCCGCCGCGAACTGGCGCAGCTCGTCGCCCGTCGTCCCTCCGGCGAGGTCGTCGCCTGGCCGCTCGTCGAGACCGTGCAGGTCGGCGGTGTCTGCAGCGAGGTCATCGCTCCGGCGCCTCGGTCGGCGGGCAGGCTCGCGGATGTCGCCGCGGATGTCGCGATCACGATCGCCGAGGGCCTCGGGGTCACCGGCGTGCTCGCCGTCGAGCTCTTCGAGACGAGCGACGAGCGGATCCTCGTCAACGAGCTCGCGATGCGGCCGCACAACAGCGGCCACTGGTCGATGGACGGCTCGACCACCGGGCAGTTCGAACAGCACCTGCGCGCCGTGCTCGACCTGCCACTCGGCGCCACCGGCAGTCGTGACGACTGGTCGGTCATGGTCAACGTGCTCGGCGGGCCGGCCGAGGGATCGCTCGCCGATCGCTACGCGGCAGCGCTCGCCGACCACCCCACCGTGAAGGTGCACAACTACGGCAAGGCGCCCAGGCCGGGTCGCAAGATCGGTCACGTCACGGCGACGGGCGACGACCTCGACGCCGTCGTCTACGAAGCGCGCGCCACGGCGGCGTTCTTCCAGGACTGACACGGCACGTCGTCGTGCGACGGGTGCCGCGCGCCCTGCGGAAATCTCACAGCACGCGGCCCTACACTCGATCAAGTGATTGAGACGAACACCGCACCCCTCGTCGGCGTCGTGATGGGATCCGACTCCGACTGGAACGTGATGAGCGAGGCATCCGCCCTGCTCGACGAGTTCGGCGTCGCCCACGAGGTCGAGGTCGTCTCCGCCCACCGCACGCCCGAGAAGATGATCGCCTACGGCAAGGAGGCCGCCGGTCGCGGCCTGAAGGTCATCATCGCCGGTGCCGGCGGAGCCGCGCACCTGCCGGGCATGCTCGCCTCGGTCACGACCCTGCCCGTCGTCGGCGTGCCCGTGCCGCTGTCGCGCCTCGACGGCCTCGACTCCCTGCTCTCGATCGTGCAGATGCCCGGCGGCATCCCGGTGGCGACCATGGCCATCGGCGGCGCCAAGAACGCCGGTCTCTTCGCGGTGCGCGTGCTCGCGGCATCCGACCCCGCCCTCGCCGACGCGCTCGGCACGTACGCGACCGACCTCGCCGCACTCGTCGAGGAGAAGAACGAACGGCTCAAGCAGAACCGATGACGCTCGCCGCCAGCCCGATCCGTTACCCGGACGCCGCCTCGCGCACGGTCATGACCCGCCGTGCGTGGTGGCTCGTCGTGCTCAATTTCCTGATCCCGGGCGCCCCGCAAGTGCTCGCGGGCAACCGGAAGCTCGGTCGGTTCGGGCTCGGTGCGACGCTCGTGCTGTGGACGCTGGCGATCGCCGCCCTCGTGGTCTGGCTCCTCTGGCCAGCGACCCTGCTCACGGTCTTCTCGATGTCGATCACGCTCTGGATCGTGGCCGCCGTGCTCGCGTTCTACGCGGTGCTCTGGGTGATCCTGACGTTCGACACCCTGCGTCTCGTGCGCCTCGTGAAGACGGCTCCGTCCGCCCGCGTGTGGGTCGCCGCATTCTCGGTGCTGCTCATGGCGGGTCTCTCGGGTACGGCCGCCTACGGCGCGTACGTCGCAACGACGGCGAGCGGCTTCATCTCGTCGGTGTTCGTCGCAGCACCGTCGAAGGAGCCCGTCGACGGCAAGTACAACTTCCTGCTCCTCGGCGGCGATGCCGGGCCCGACCGCGACGGACTGCGACCCGACAGCATCACCGTCGTCAGCGTCGACGCCGAGACCGGGCAGGCCGTGACGATTGGCCTCCCGCGGAACATGGTGGACGTGCCGTTCCCCGAGGGGACTCCGCTCGCCGAGCTCTATCCCGAGGGCTACGGGTCGATCGACGGCTGCGAAGTCGACGTCTGCATGCTCAACTCGATCTACACCGAGGTCGAGCTCATGAGCCCCGAGATGTACCCCGACGCCGTCGCCCAGGGCAGCGAGCCCGGCATCGAGGCCATGCGCGATGCCGCGGAGGCGATCACCGGACTCGAGATCCAGTACTACGCCCTCATCGACATGGCGGGCTTCCAGCAGCTCATCGACGCGCTGGGCGGCGTGACGGTGACCGTGGCCGAAGACGTCCCGATCCACGCCGACGAGACGTTCACCACCGTTGCCGAGTGGATCCCGGCGGGCGAGCAGCACCTCGACGGCTACCACGCCCTCTGGTACGCGCGCTCCCGTCACGGTACGAGCGACTACGACCGCATGGCGCGCCAGCGTCAGATTCAAGAGGCCGTGCTCGCGCAGTTCAACCCGGCCAACGTGCTCTCGAAGTTCCAGGAGATCGCGGCAGCGGGTTCGCAGGTCGTGAAGACGGATGTCCCGCAGGGCAGCCTGGGCTACTTCGTGAACCTCGCCGGCAAGACGAAGGAGCTGCCGATCGTCGACGTCGAGCTCGTTCCCGAGAACGACGTGGATCCCGAGGATCCCGACTACGACTACATCCGCCAGCTCGTGCACGAGGCGGTCTACCCGCCGTCGCCCGAACCATCTGGGGAGTGACGCTCGGGCAACCTCGACGGCGCTCTAGAGGTCGGCGTGCAGCTGCCAGATCCGCTCTGCGGAGTCTCGCCAGCTGAATGCGCGGCTGCGGTCGCTGCCGGCGATCGCGAGCTGTTCGGCGAGCTGCGCGTCCGTGACGATCGAGGTGATCGCGGCCGCGAGTCGGTCGCCGTAGCCGTCGCCGACGCCGACCGGCACTGCGAGGCCGGCGCCCGCCGAGACCTCGAGGAACGCCGGGGCATCCGAGTGGATGACCGGGGTGGCGAGACTGAAGGCCTCGATGATGGCGGTGCCCGCACTGGCGTCGTGGCTCGGCTCGATGAATGCGCTGGCGCCCGCGATCACGACGGCCAGGTCTGCCGCGTCGAGATCGTCGAGCTGCGTGACGCGATTCGGTGAGATGCCGAACTCCTCCGCCACGGTGACGAGGTGCTGATCGCCCCAGCTGTCGGGTCCGAGCACGACGATCGGGATCTCCGGCACCCCCCGGCGCCCGAGGGCGGCCAGCACGTCGACGAGTCCCTTGCGCGGTTCGAGGGTGCCGGGCACTGCGAGGTACTCGGACGGCAATCCCATGCGGGCCGCACGGATCGGTGCGTCGGCGCCGATCGCCAGTCCATCGCGTGGAGCGGTGCCGACGACTCGGACACGGTCGCCGAGGTCGGTGATCTCGCCGAGTCGCACTGCGAGCGCATGCGTCGGCACGACCACTGCGTCGGCGTGCTTTCGTGCTCGCTTCAGCATTCCCCGCTGCCAGGCGACCGACGTCGAGCTGAGGGCTTCGGGATGCGTCCACGCCAGCACGTCGTGCACGGTGACGATCACCTGGCTGCCGTCGACCGAGCGGTCGTGTCGACGAAGCGGTGCGAAGAGGCTCGGCGCGTGGATGATGCCGGGACCGGGGGAGGTCGTGAGCCCCAGCTGCCATGCCGCGGCGAGCTCGCGACGCGCCAGCGTCGTCTTGTACAGTCCCGCGAGTCCGGGAAGCTCGACCAGCACGCGGTCGTAGTCGTCAGGAGGGGAGGACGAGACGATCGCCTCGACTTGGCAGTCGCGAGGGGTCGCTGCGATGACTGCTCGCGTGAGGTCGTGGGTGTAGCGGCCGAGCGCGCCGGGCACCGGTGCGATGATCTGGTCGACGATGACGCGGAGGGTGGTCGTCACGCTGATTCCTTCGGGTCGGATGTTCGCTCAGGTCAACGAGTGAGATAGCGGCGAAGGCCGGCGGGGATTGGGCCGCGGATGCGGAAGAACCCGTGCACGCCACCGACGAGGATCGCAACCGTGTGCTTCCAACGGTTCGGCCCGCTCACGATCGCGTCGAAGGTCGGTCCGATCTGGCGCTTGATGACTGCGAGCGTCCAGCGCCGTCGTCTCCGGAAGTTGCGGAAGACCAGATCGATGTTGTTCCGGGTGATGTAGTACTGCCGGAACGGCGAATGATACTGGTACTCGAATTCGCCGCTGCGGTTTCGCATCTTGATGCCGAAGGGGCGGAACGGAACCATCTCGCCGAGAGCGTGCGTGATATCGGTGTCCGCAGCGACGGCGATGCGGAATCCGCGGTCGCGTACGCGAAGGCAGTACTCGGTGTCGACGCAGTCGATGACGAGTCGCTCGTCGAAGAGTCCGGCGCGTTCGAGGCACCGGCGCGAGATGACGAACCCGGACTGGATCGCCTCGGGAACCAGACCCAGCCCTTCGGGGGAGTACCACGTCGGGATCGACGGCTGGCCGTTCACGCGATCCGTGCACACGATGCCGAGGTTCGTCACAGGATTCGCGCGAGCGAACGTCTCGAGACACGTTGCGACGTACCCGTCGGGAAGATCGGTGTCCTGATCGGTGTTGACGACGTAGTCAGCACCGTCGTCGAGGGCGGCGCGCACGCCGACGTTGAGGGCGCGCGCGATGCCGCTGTTCTGATCGAGGCGGATGACTCGGGCTGAGACGGCTTCGAGACGGGCCAGGATCTCGTCGGCCGCCGCGCCCGTGCCGTCGTCGACGACGATCAGCTCGTCGACCTGCCGGATGAGGGAGACCATGTTCGCCTCGACCTGGGAGTCCGGGTGGAATGTCGGCACCACGGCGACCACCTTGGGAGCGCCGACCGTCCCCGTCGCGACGGAGCCGGTGCGATCAGGCTTACGGGCGGCTCTCGACTGGGGCATTAGGCTAGTTTAGGTCCGCCGCTGAAAGGAAGAGTCCACGTGAGCGCTGCCTCGAACCCGAGCTGGTCTGAGGATCGGCCCGACTCAAGTCTCACCCCCGAGGAGCAGACGGCTGAAGGGCGTCTCGAGCTACTGGACCGGGTGATCGGTCTCGAGCAGCAGTTGCAGGAGCTTCAGGCTGCGAACCTGCTCACGCCGACCGAGGCGGTTGCGGTCGAGCGAAATCTCGCGAGCATGCGTTCCTCGCTCACGTGGCGCGCGGGGCGCGTCGTCACCTTGCCGGTACGAGTCGTCCGCTACGTCAAGCGCCGGGTGCTCGGATGACCGTCGATCGGGCGCTGGCCTCCCGAATCGAAGCCTGGATCGACTCTGCGGGGCACACGTCAGAAGAGGTGGTCGGCATGAGCGCCGCGGTGCTCGCCGCGGGGTTCTCGCCCTCCGGGGTTCGACTCGTCGTCGACCCTGCAGCGCATGAGGACACCGCCGAGCTTCTGGCGCATGCGGAGTCGGCCGGAATCGCGGTCATCACCGCGGATGCCGAAGTGCTCGGAAATCGTCTCACCGAGACTCAGGCCGAGTTCGTGTTCGTCGTTCGGTGGGGCGCCGTCGTCGCGGATGTCGTCGCGAAGGTCGTCGGGTTCTTCGACCGATTCCCCGACTCGGAGATCGTGTACGGCGATTCCGTGACTGCCGACGGAATGCCGCTCCTCCGGCCGCAGTTCTCGCCGGTTCGTCTGCTGAGCAACGACTACCTGGGCCCGGTCGTCGTCGCCCGTTCGCGTGCACTGCGTGCGATCGGAGGTTTCCGGGAGTCGTCTCGGCGGGCTCAGGTCCTCGACATGGTGCTCCGCGCACATCACTCGGGGCAGACCGTTTCGCTGCTTCCGGAAGTCCTCGCCGTCGAGGACCTCGCCCCCGATGATTTCGCTGGAACGTCGGAATCGCAGCGTCGGGTCGTCGAAGCTCACCTCCTCGAATCGGGCGTCACCGCGCGGGTCGAGGAGATCGAACCGTTCGTTCGTCGGCTGCATTACAGCATCGTCGACGCGCCTCTCGTGTCCATCGTCATCCCCACGCGCGGCGGCTCCGCGGAGATCGCCGGACAGGATCGGGTGCTCGTCGTCGAAGCCGTCCGTGGGATCGTCGAGCGGTCGACGTACACCAACCTCGAGTTCGTCATCGTCGCAGATGCTGAAACACCGGCGAGCGTCATCGCCGACCTCGACGAGCTCTGCGGTGATCGGCTGAGACTCGTGGCGTGGAATGCGCCGTTCAACTTCAGCGCGAAGATGAACCGAGGCGCCGCCGCCGCACGAGGCGACTACCTCCTTCTGCTGAACGACGATGTCGAGGTCGTCACCGATGATTGGATCGAGTCCATGCTCGGGCTCGCGCAGCAGGACGGCGTCGGTATCGTCGGGGCGCAGTTGTACTTCGAAGACAGCACGGTGCAGCACGCCGGTCAGGTCTACACCGGTGGCGTCGCCGGCCATGCGGCCTTCGGCTGGACCGGAGGACGCGACGACTCCATCCGCTCGATGATGGTTGATCACGAAGTCTCAGGTGTGACCGCCGCGTGCGCACTCATCGGCCGCGCCCTCTACTTCGAAGTCGGCGGATTCACGCTGTCGCTGCCCGGCAACTACAACGATGTGGACCTCAACATGAAGGTCCGGGCAGCGGGCCGCAGTGCGGTGTTCTCGCCGTGGGTGCGGCTCTATCATTTCGAATCGAAGTCACGGAATCCGAAGATTCTCGAATCGGATCTCCAGACACTGCAGGCTCGCTGGTCGCGACGGATGCAGGTCGAGATGTACTCGCGAATGATGTGAGAAGTGTGCCGGGCCGCAGAACGGCCCGGCACGGTCTCATTCGGGGTCGATCGCCCCGTCGGCGGACGCCGCGGAGAGGGCTGCACGCCAATCCCGCATCTCGGGCAGGGCCGCTCGCGACCAGGCGTCATGTCCGAGCACGGAGTACGACGGACGAGGTGCTGGAAGCGCGAACGATGCGCTGTCGGTGCGGGTGATGCGCGATGGATCGATTCCGCGCTCTTCGAGTACCGCTCGCGCGAAGTCGAACCAGGTCGTCTGCCCGCTGTTGGTGCCGTGATAGATGCCGGTCGGCGCGTTCGAATCGAGCATGAGCACGATTTGTGCGGCGAGGTCGGCAGTCCACGTCGGCTGACCGATCTGGTCGTCGACGACTGCCCAACTCTCCTTCGTCCTCGCGAGCCTGAGCATCGTCTTCGCGAAGTTCGGACCGTGCGCGCCGTAGAGCCATGCGGTTCTCACGATGTAGGTCCCGTCGGGGTGCCGATCGAGCGCGAGCTCCTCGCCGGCCGCCTTGGTACGGCCGTAAGCGGAGATCGGTTCGCGGGTACCGTCTTCGGCATAGGGCGACGTCGCGCTTCCGTTGAAGACGTAATCGGTCGAGATCGAAACGAGTTTGGCACCGGCATCGGCCGCTGCCGTCGCCAGAGTGCCCACGCCAGTGGCGTTGATCGCGTACGCCGCGTCCTCATCGGCCTCCGCCGCGTCGACCTTCGTATAGGCGGCGCAATTGATGATGACGTCGTGGCCGCCGACGATCGACCGCACCGAGGCGGCGTCGGTCACGTCGAACTCGGCGCGAGACAACGCGGTCACGTCCCGGCCGGCGAGCGCAGTCTGCAGATCGCGCCCGAGCATGCCAGCGGCCCCGGTGACGAGATAGCGCATGTCTATTGCCCCTGCGCCTTGTATCGTGCTTCAGTCGCGTCCTTTTGAGGCGCCCACCACGATTCGTTCTCGCGGTACCACGCGACAGTGTCAGCGATCCCCGCCTCGAAGTCGGAGAACTCCGGTTCCCAGCCCAGCTCGGTGCGGAGACGCGTCGAATCGATCGCGTACCGCAGGTCGTGACCCGGGCGATCGATCACGTGATCGTAGGCGTCGGCCGGCTGGCCGAGGGTCGTCAGGATGAGCTCGACGACCTCTTTGTTGTTCTTCTCTCCATCGGCGCCGATCAGGTAGGTCTCGCCGATCGCGCCCTTTTCGAGAATCGTCAGCACCGCCGACGAGTGATCATTGGCGTGGATCCAGTCGCGCACGTTCTCGCCCTTGCCGTAGAGCTTCGGGCGTTCACCGCGGAGCACGTTCGTGATCTGCCGTGGGATGAACTTCTCGACGTGCTGGTACGGCCCGTAGTTGTTGGAGCAGTTGGAGATCGTCGCCTTCACGCCGAACGAGCGGACCCAGGCGCGTACGAGCAGGTCGCTGCCCGCCTTCGTCGACGAGTACGGGCTCGACGGGTTGTACGGTGTCTGCTCCGTGAACTTCGCCGGGTCGTCGAGCTCGAGGTCGCCGTAGACTTCATCCGTCGAGATGTGGTGGAAACGGGTGCCGTGCTTGCGAGCAGCTTCGAGCAGCGTGTACGTGCCGATGATGTTCGTCTCGAGGAACGGGTGCGGGTCATCGAGCGAATTGTCGTTGTGGCTCTCGGCCGCATAGTGCACGACTGCGTCGTGCTCGGCGAACAGTCCGTCGACGAGGTCCGCATCGGCGATATCACCCTGCACGAACCGGTACCTCTCTGCGGGCAGGCCTTCGAGTGAGGCGAGGTTGCCCGCGTAGGTGAGCTTGTCGAGGACGGTCACCGAGCTGTCGGTGTTCTCGAGTACGTAGTGGACGAAGTTCGAGCCGATGAAGCCGGCGCCGCCGGTCACGAGGATTCTCATGGAAGTGGGTGTCTCCTGACGATATGTGAGGCCCACCGAGTCTATCCGGACCAAGCTGTGGAGGACCGTCGAGCTCAGCGCGCGAACCACCTATGCTGATTCGCAACATGACTCGGACCAAGGACGCTCATGACATTGCTCGACGATGAACCCGCCCGTCGATCCACCGCGACGGCAGCTCCAACCTGGCTCAGTCCCGTGTCGTACTGGCAGCCAGCACACATCGTGACATCCGCGTGGCTCGAGCACGCCCCATTCGCCTTCTGGCTGGTCGACGTTCTTCGGCCGGTTCGTATCGTCGAGCTCGGGACGCACTACGGATTCTCCTTCTTCGTCTTCTCGGAGGCAGCTCGTCGACTCGAGATTGACCTGGAGATCTACGCCCTCGACACGTGGCAGGGCGACGATCATGCCGGCCACTACGGTGACGACGTGTTCCAGTCCGTGAGAGATGTCGTCGAACGCGAGTACGCAGCCACCAGCCATCTCATGCGCGGCCTGTTCGAGGATTCACGGCCATTCATCCTCGATGACTCGGTCGACCTGCTGCACATCGATGGCCGGCACGGTTACGACGATGTCAAACAGGATTTCGAGCAGTGGGTGGATACAGTACGCGACGGTGGGATCGTGCTGTTCCACGATGTCGCCGAGCACGACCGCGATTTCGGGGTATGGCGGTTGTGGGGGGAACTCTCATCTCGGTATCCCTCGTTCGAGTTCACGCATGGGCACGGACTTGGTGTGCTCGCCGTCGGCACAGTCCGAGCACGCTCGCTCACGGAACTCTTCAACGCCGACGAAGCTACGACTGCTCTGATCCGGTCCGACTACGAGCAGCTTGGAGCGCGCATCGCACGCCAGGCACGACTCGAGGCGATGCCTGCGGAGATCGAATCCCTCCACGACAGGGTGTCCGCGTTGACCTCGGAGCTGGCGAGGGCGAGAAGTGAAACGGATCGGCGTGATGAGATCCTCGCGGAATACGTGCACAGCACGAGCTGGAGAATCACGCGGCCGCTCCGCGCCGTCGGCAGATACCTCGGTCGGGGACCGCGGTAGTTCAGAGACCAGCTGCGACGACGCCGATCGCTCCGACGGAGCCGAGTATCGCGAGAATCCTCGCGTACCACGAGTTCTTCAGAAGCAGGAGAGCCAAGAGCACGAGGAGTGGTGCCAGGTTGTTCGAGTATCGATCGACCACGCCGAAGTTGAAGCCGAACGTGATCCAATTCGAGATCCTGAGGGCTGGTGGATAGAGCACCAGCGTCATCAGCGTGCCGACCGCGAGGAGCAGAGTCGGATCCATCAGCGACACACGGCCCCGCTTCACGTCGTCTGTCAGGTCGGGCCGTTTGCTCCGGGAGAACTCGAGCCAGCGACGCCCCACTGCCATGACCAGTCCGCCGATGACGAGCACGGTGATCCAGAGCGGTATTCCGAATGAGACGCCGTTGAGCAGCCGCGGGACCAAGCCCACCGGATCGGCCCAGATCCCGCCTGTCTCACGCCAAGGGGTATGAAGCGTCGCCAACTCCTGAGCCGCGCCGATGAGGATGTCTTTTCGGCCGGCCGGAGGGATGAAGCCGTACAGTGCACTGTTCGGAACCGTTGCCGTCACCCGGATGTATTGGCCCCAGGCCACGATCGGGGCGACGGTCACGGCGATGAGTACGAGGAGCTGCCACCATTTCGGTCGCCAAACCTCGTCGGCGACGAGGCCGAATCGAGGGCCGACGATCGCGATCAACATCGCGAGTCCGAAGCCGCCGACCGCCAAGGAATCTGTGACCGCGATCATCGCACTGAAGGCTGCAGCGAGCGCGAGCCACACGAAACCACGCCCGCGCTGCATCCAGAGAATCCCGGTGCCGGCGATCAGAGAGCCGGTGAGGATCGCCGTCGAAGACGGATTGACGATGGTGCCGGCGAACACGATCATGGAGGCTGCGACTGGAACGACCGTTGCCGCGATCAGGCCCCACGTCCGCAGTCCGATCAACCATCCGAAGATCGCGCAGGAGACGACCCCGAGAATCATCGTCAACGCGCTGAAGACGCGAAATGCGGTGAGCGGGTCGGAAAGGCCCGTGGTCCACGCCAGCACGGCTTCGGTGGCCGCTGCGCCGAGGAAGAAGGTCGGATAGTGGCCATATCCCGAGGAAAGTTTGCCCGAGGGGATGTCATCGATCGAAAGCCGCGGGTCACCACAGGCGTATGGGAGACCGCCACCCTCGTGTCCGACGCCGCAGGCCCATTCATGGAGGAGCTGGGGGCCGAGCACGGCACCCCGCCACGGGAGTTCGCCTTGCGAGACGCGAACCGCGTAGTCGAAGTGGATGTGTTCGTCGATGACCGAGAGCGGGTGTCCATCAAGGGCGAGACGCAGCAATCCAACGGAGAAGAGCGTGATGATCCCGATGCATGTCACGAGGGTGATGAGATCGGCTCGTCGCACCATCCACGCCATCGGAACGGAGACGTCTGCCGTCTTCATCGCACCCGCCTTCTCTGACAGTCTTCTGCGAACCAACAGTAGTGCCGCGCCTCGGCGGTGGAGGACGCCAGCCCGACGCACCTCCGTCGAGTAGGCTTTGGTTCCGTGCAGATTCGTGAACTGAGCATTCCTGACAGCTACGAGATCACGCCGCGACAGTTTCCCGATGATCGTGGGGTTTTCCTCGAGTGGTACCGTTTCGATCGGTTGGCGGAAGTCGTCGGGCATCCGCTCGACCTCGCCCAAGGGAACAGCTCGGTCTCGAAGCGCGGCGTCGTGCGCGGCATCCATTTCGCGGATGTGCCGCCGAGCCAAGCGAAGTACGTCACTGCAACGCATGGTGCGGTGCTTGATTTCGTCGTCGATATCCGGGTGGGATCTCCGACCTTCGGACAGTGGGACTCGGTGCTCCTCGACGATGTCGATCGGCGCGCGATCTACATCGCCGAGGGTCTCGGGCACTGCTTCGTCGCGCTGAGCGACAACGCCACTGTCAGCTACCTCGTGACGTCGACGTTCAACGCCGAACGTGAGCACGGAATCGACCCCACCGATCCCGAGATCGGCCTCGTCTTCCCCGATTCCGCCGGCGACGTCCTCCTCTCTCCGAAGGACACCGCAGCGCCGAGTCTCGCCGAAGCGAAGGCGGCCGGCCTCCTGCCCACGTGGAGCGCGGCGCGTGCGTATTACGAGGAACTCAACGGAAAGGCCTGACATGCGCGGAATCATCCTGGCCGGCGGGTCTGGTACTCGACTCTGGCCGATCACCAAGGGCATCTCGAAGCAGCTGATGCCGATCTACGACAAGCCCATGG
Organism: Agromyces sp. NPDC056965; assembly: GCF_042673425.1. NCBI lineage: Bacteria > Bacillati > Actinomycetota > Actinomycetes > Micrococcales > Microbacteriaceae > Agromyces > Agromyces sp. NPDC056965. The sequence goes on from NZ_JBHURI010000015.1 coordinate 27,122, forward strand.
TCTACTACCCGCTCTCGACGCTCATGATGGCCGGGATCAACGAGATCCTCGTCATCACGACACCCGAATACAACGAACAGTTCCGCGCACTGCTCGGCGACGGTTCGACGCTCGGGATCCGGCTCGAATACGCAGTGCAACCGAGTCCTGACGGACTCGCGCAAGCGTTCATCATCGGTGAAGAGTTCATCGGAGACGAGTCGGTCGCGCTGGTCCTCGGTGACAACATCTTCCATGGAACCGGGCTCGGGTCCGCGCTACGCAGGAACAACGACATCGATGGTGCACTCATCTTCGCGTACCAGGTGAGCGACGCGACCGCATACGGCGTCGTGGAGTTCGACGACGACTTCACCGCCCTCTCCATCGAGGAGAAGCCGGTCAATCCCAAGAGCAACTTCGCAGTTCCAGGGTTGTACTTCTACGACAACGACGTCGTCCGCATCGCGAAGACCATCGAACCGAGCGCCCGTGGCGAGCTCGAGATCTCGACGGTCAACGAGCGGTACCTCGAGGCCGGCAAGCTCAGCGTTCAGGTCTTGGATCGCGGCACCGCATGGCTGGACACCGGAACGTTCGAGTCGATGATGCAAGCCTCCGAGTACGTGCGCGTGATCGAGGACAGGCAAGGCTTCAAGATCGGCTGCATCGAGGAAATCGCGTGGCGAGCGGGCTGGATCGATGATGAGCAGTTGGCAGCGCTGGCGTCCCCCCTCGTCAAGAGCGGTTACGGCGCATACCTGCGTTCGCTGCTTGCGCAGAAGTCCTCGTAGACCAGTTCAACGAATTGACGCGGGTCAGCGGCCCGCTCGACGAACCGCCATCGTCGAGCGGAGCCGTAGTCCAGTCAGGAGCACGAGCCGGACTGGCCCGTTCACCGCGCCGGGGTACTTCTTCTGAATGAAGCGCTCAGCACTCTGGTGGTGTGCTCGAACCATCGCCGCAGACTCGCCGGCCGTGGAATGACCTCCGGTGTGCGTCACCTGCGCTGCGGGGGTGAACCGGTTCCGCCAACCTGCCCGACCCAGGCGATAACCGAGGTCGACGTCTTCGAAGTACATGAAGAATCCCTCGTCGAAGCCGTCGACCATTTCGAATGCGGCACGACGCACGAGTACGCAGGCGCCGGACAGCCACCCGGCATCGCGCTCGACGGTCGAAGTCGCCGATGCGTGATACCGCCGCGTCCAGGGGTTCGACGGCCACACCCTCGAGAACAGGGCATGCCCTGACCCGACGCGGAGTCCGGGCACGACTCGGGCCGATGGGTACACGCTGCCGTCATCGTTGAGGACGAGGGGGCCGACCGCACCGATATCGTCGGATTCCCGTCCGACACGGATCATCCGATCGATCGCTCCCGAGTGGAACACGACATCGGGGTTCGTGATCATCACCCATTCGATCTCCGGCGGAAGGTCGTGGACGACGGCATTGATGGCGCCGCCGTACCCGAGGTTCGACGTCATCGGCGAGTAGAGACCTCCTGCTGCCGTGACGACCTGCTGCGTGCTGCCCGCGCCGGGGAGGTTGTCTGCGACGACGACGAGGGGAGGAACGGATGCCGCGTCGGGCAGGCTGCGCAGCATCGACGCAAGCTCGGCCTCTGAGCGATAGCTCACCGATACGACGGCGATGGTCGGCTGCATCGCCCCGCTCATGTGGCTACCGGCGTCACGCTGCCGGCCGCCGCGAACTGCACGACGCCCGCGCCGAACGGGTCGTCGGCGAAATCGAGGAGACCTGCAGGCTCGAGCAGCGCGAGCGGTTCACCGGCGGCGTCGGTGGCGCCGGCGCTCAGCACCAGGCGACTGAGGCCGAAGTTGGTGGAGGGGATCGAGAACTGCACGTCGTAGCGGCCGGGACTCGTGGGAAGCTCGATCCCGAGCCCCTCGGTGTTGAGCCGGTAGATCGCCTGTCCGAGGGTCGACTGAAGGGTGAATCCGGTGATCCAGGCGGTCGGCTCGACCACTTCGGCGTGGATGGTCACCAGCAATCCGGTGCCGCGTTCGATCGGGGTGGAGGGCAACGGGTTGCCAGCAGCGTCCGTCACGGACACCGACGCGATCTCCACGGCCCGGCGTTGCGGATCGCCCGGGTCGTTCTCATGGCCCGCGATCCGATCACGCTCGTAGCCGTCGCGCAGTACGCGGATACCTTCGCCGACGTCGCCGTCGTGCATCACCTGGCCGCCATCGAGCACAACGGCGCGAGTGCAGACGTCGGCCACCTGTTCTGAGGAGTGGCTCACGAGCACGATCGTGCGCCCCTCCTGTTGAAACTGACGGATCTTGTTCATGCACTTCAGCTGGAAGGGCTCGTCGCCGACTGCGAGGACCTCGTCAACCAGCAACAGGTCGGGATCCGAGTGCACGGCAACTGCGAACGCCAGGCGAACGTACATGCCCGAGGAATAGAACTTGACTTGCGAGTCGATGAACTCACCGATCCCCGAGAACTCGACGATCTCGTCGAAGACGGCGTCGGTGTCTGCCGTCGACATGCCCAGGAGTGCGGCGTTGAGGTAGACATTGTCCCTGCCCGACAGGTCCGGATGGAAGCCGGCACCGAGTTCGAGGAGAGCCGCGACGCGGCCGCGACGGAATACAGCTCCATCGCTCGCCTCGATGATGCCGCCGATCACTTTGAGAAGCGTGCTCTTGCCGGAACCGTTGTGGCCGATGAGGCCGACGGTCTCGCCGAGTCCGATTTCGAGGTTGACATCCTGAAGCGCGAAGAACTCCGAACGCGATTTGGAGCGCGCCTTCCAATAGAGCACGCGATCCTTCAACGACTTGTCCTTGTGGAGGACGAAGCGCTTCGAGACGCGGTCGACGCGGACGAGTGGCTCTGCCATGGTCGTGCTGCTCACAGTTCCTGCGCGAAGTTGCTTTGAAGTCGGGAGAAGATGCGCTGCCCGATGAGCAGCAGAATTCCGCAGATGACGATCGCCACGAGCATGCGCAACCAGAGGAGATCGGGCCAGTACTGCGCGGGGTCTTCGCTCCCCGACATCCACATGGCCTTCTGCATGCCGAGGACGCCGAGCGTGACCGGATTCGCGAGGTAGAGCTCTTCGAGCACCGTTCCGCCGATCGCAGAGTGAACAAAGCCCATCGAGTAGACGATCGGCGACGCCCAGAAGAGAACCAGGAGCAGGATCTCGATGAGGTGCTGGACATCGCGGAGGTAGACGTTCAACGCGGAGAGCACGAGCGCAAGCGCGGTGGCGAAGATGAGGATGAGTGCGATGCTGAGCGGCAGGTAGACGAGGTCCGCGTGCAGTGGCGCCTGGCCGAGCACGACAGTCGCGACCACGAGGATCACGAACTGGACGACGAAGTTGAATCCCGAGGCGCCGACCGCCGCCAGCGGGAATATCTCGCGTGGTACGTAGACCTTCTTGACGAGCCCTGCATTGTTCACGATGGAGTTGGTGCCGGCGGTGATGATCTCGCTGTAGAGGCTCCAGGCGGTCAACCCGGTGAACACGAAGATGGCGAAGTCCGGAATCGACCGCGCGGCCCCCAGGAACTGCCCGATCGCCACGTAGTAGATGAGGAGCTGCGCAAGTGGTCGCATCAGGGACCACACGATGCCGAGGCTGCTGTTCTTGTATTTCGCCCGCACCTCGCGGCTGACGAGCCGGCCGAGCAGCTCCCGGTGGCCGAGGACCTCCACCAGCGATTGCCAGGTTCCTCGTCCGAGCGAAGAGTCGCGGCCGATGCGTCGCAGCGGTTCGTCAACCACCCGGGTGCCGGAGGCTCCGCTGGGTTCAGGCATATGAAGTACTTCCAGTCTGTGGGTGTCAGACGATCTTACCGACTGTCGATCTCATGTTCGCTCGCCGTGGCGGTGACGAACCGTGTCCCTCTGTCCAAGTTCGCCGCTCAGGGCATAACCTGAAACGCGACAGTCTCTGGCAGTTGCAGGGCGGGGGATCGACCGGGGGGTATCGATGTTGAACGCATGGAGGCGGGGGCGCGTTCTCGTCGTCATTCTGGCGCTCGTCGCTGCGGTTCTCGCTCCCATCGGGGTCGGCGCAGATCGAGCACAGGCCGTTACTGCCGCGGACTGGGATCCCGGCTACATCATCAGCGACGCGAACTTCTACAACGGTTCCGCGATGTCCGAAGCCGAGATTCAACGGTTCCTCGAAGCGCGAGTTGGCACATGTCTGAACTCGAACTGTTTGGCGGTGTACCGAGCGGACACACCGACGAGGACCTGGTCCTTCGGTACCTGCGGCACCTATCACGGCGGTGCGGCCGAGTCGGCCGCACGCATCATCTTCAAAGTGCAGCAGGCCTGCAATCTCAGCGCCAAAGTGATCCTGGTCACGCTGCAGAAGGAACAGAGCCTCGTTTCGGACCGTGCACCGAGCGACGGCGTCATGCGCAAGGCCATGGGATACGGGTGCCCGGACACGGCCTCGTGCGATTCCACCTACTACGGGTTCTTCAACCAGATCTTCGCAGCGGGGCGTCAGCTCACGTGGTACGGCAATCCAGCGGGATCCTTCACCTCGATCCGCGTCGGGGAGTACAACGCGATCCGGTATCACCCGAATGCCGGGTGCGGTTCCCGCAGCGTGCTCGTACGAAATCGGGCGACGGCGGCGCTGTATTACTACACGCCATATACTCCGAACGCCGCCGCGCTCGCGAACCTCGGCGGTCTCGGCGATGCATGCAGCGCGTACGGGAACCGCAACTTCTGGATGTTCTACATCAACTGGTTCGGTCCGACAGTCGGCCCGGACGGCCGGATGGCCATCTCATCGGAGTACGCCGCGCAGGGCGGACCGACCGGACATCTCGGCCAGCCGATCACGGAAGTCCTGACGATCTCCGAGAATGGCGGCGGCCTCGGCCAGGCGTTCCAGTACGGCTCGATCTACTGGACTGCTTCGACCGGTGCGTTGACGCTGCGCGCGGGAGCGATCCGGGATTACTACTTCAGGTTCGGCGGAGCAGCCGGCCCGATCGGTTGGCCCGTGTTGAATCAACAGCCCATCTCGGAGAACGGCGGTGGGCTGGGGCAGCTGTTCACCGGCGGCTCCGTGTACTCCTCGCAAGCGGGGACGTTCCTCGTGAAGGCGCCGATGCGTGACGGCTACTTCGAGCAGAACGGTGCTGCCGGCCCGCTCGGTTGGCCTGTGGCGGACCAGGATTGCGGGCTCCCAGGGGGCGCGTGCATCCAGCGATTCGCGGGCGGCGACGTGTATTGGACGCAGGCCGGTGGGGCGCACGCGACGTGGGGGGCGATCCGGACGGCCTACGCCGCCGCTGGCGGATTCGGCAGCTGGGGCTCCCCGACGAGCGCGCTCGTGAACCTGGCGGGTGGTGCCGGCGTCGGGCAGGCGTTCACGAAGGGGTCTGCGTTCGCACTCGGGTCGACGGCGTACTTCGTCGAGGGTGCGATACGTGACCTCTACTTCACGAACGGCGGAGCCACCGGGCGCCTCGGGTTCCCGACCGGCCCGGCTTCGTGCGGGGCCGATGGGACCTGCTCGCAGGACTTCCAATTCGGGGTGATCATGGATCCGTCGAACGGGGCCGCGAGGGTCGCTGCGCCGGACATCGAAGCCGCGCATGGCATTCTCGGAGGGGCCTCGGGCGTTCTGGGACCGGTATCGGGTCCGCTCGTCTACTACCCCTATGGGGGTGGCGGCCTCGCTCAGGGGTATGCATCCGGTGCGATCTTCCGGAAGTACGGCGGCGGTGCGTTCGCCGTCTACGGCGTAGTCCGAGACGCCTACTTCGCGAACGCAGGCGCAGCCGGTCGGTTCGGCTGGCCGACGAGCAGTCTCACCTGCGGATCTCCGGGAGGGTCCTGCAGGCAGGAGTTTGAGGGTGCGACGGTCCACTGGACCGCGGCAACCGGTGCGTTCGGTGTCAGCGGAGTGATCCGAGATGCGTACGACCGGGCCGGCGGACCTGGCGCTGCGTGGGGTTGGCCGACGACGCATACGATTCCTCTTCCCGGCGGTACCGGTCAGGCCTTCACCTCCGGGTCGGCGTACGCGACCTCGGCAGGCCAGGGCTACTTCGTATCCGGCGCGATTCGAGGGATCTACTTCGGTTACGGCGGTGCCACCGGGGCGCTCGGCTACCCGACCGCCGATGCGACGTGCGGGCAACCCGGCAATGGCTGCGTCCAGCCGTTCCAGCAGGGTTCCATCTACGCGTGGGAGGCGACGGGCGCGCAGGCCGTCCTCCATCCGTTCCTCGAGCCCTATACGTCGGCGGGTGGGCCCGCGGGGTCGTGGGGACTTCCGACGACGCCAGCGGTCGCCTTGCCCTACGGCGGAGGGGGAACGGGACAGGCGTTTCAGAACGCTTCGATCTACAACTCGACGCAGACTGGTACTCATGCCGTGACCGGTGCGATTCGCGTGCAGTACTTCGCGCTCGCCGGCGCGGCCGGGGCGCTGGGCTACCCGACGGGCGACGCGGTGTGCGGTGCCACCGGCTGTTCCCAGTCCTTCCAGGGAGGCGTGCTCCGGACGAACGCCGCAGGCGATCCGGTTCGGTGACGGTTCGCGCGAGCGGTGTTGCTACGCTTGGGCGGTTGCGTCGGACGGCGTACATCCGGATCGCGCACACGTGAGCAAAATGAGAATCGCAGTCATCAACAACTTCTACCCGCCTCGGCCCGGCGGTTCCGCCCACCTCGCCCAGCACTTGGCGCGTGCCTACGCCGCGGCAGGGCACGAAGTCCTCGTGCTCACCGCGACGTACGGTGATGCGCCCCTGGACGAGGTCAGCCAAGGCGTGCGGATCATCCGCCTTCCCGCATGGACGCTGCCGAAGACGCGCTTCGCGGCGAACTTCGATATCGGCTTCACCTCGTCGCCGAAGGCGAAGGCACGCGTATTCGCCCTGCTGGACGAGTTCGGACCTGACGTCGTCCATCAGCACGGCCAATTCTTCGATCTGACATGGCTGTCAGGCTGGTGGGCGCGGAAACGTGGTGTTCCCACGCTCCTCAGCATTCATACTCGCCTCGAAAGCCCATTGAGTCGATTCAATTCATTCGTCTACGCCATGGCGGACCGGATGCTGGTTGTTCCGATGATGCGTGTGCACAGGCCGAAGCTGGTCGTGATGGACATCCTCATGGATCGGTACATCGACAAGCGGTATCGACGAGTGATCAGCGGCAAAGTGGCGATCCCGGTCGGCATCGACCCAGAGGTGCTTCGAGGTGGTTCAGCCGAGGTCGCCCACCGCAAGCTCGGTTTCGACGACCGTCCGATCATCCTCTCGATCGGTCACGTGATCCCGCAGCGGAGCCGTCTCGCACTGGTTCGGGCACTCCCGCAGATCCTCTCGCGTGTGCCCGACGCCGCCGTCGTCGTGATCGGCGGTGTCTACCACGAGGAGTTCCTCGAAGTCGCCGAGCAACTCGGCGTGCGGGATGCTGTGATCGCTCTCGGGGCTCAGCCGCAGTCGGCGATCCCGGACTTCCTCGCGGCAGCCGATGTCGAAACACACGAACTTGAGGGCGGCGGCTTCGGTACGGCGAGCTTGGAGGCCTTGGCCGTCGGGATCCCGGTCGTGGCGGCGATCGAGCCCGACAACTTCCTCGATATCCTGGTCGAGGACGGTCGCGAGCTGTACATCACGCCCCCAGTCGACGAACACGACCCGAAGGCGGATCCGGACGCACTCGCGGAGGTGCTGATCGGAATTCTGCAGGCTCCCGACGCCGCGCGAGCGGCGGTCGGCGCGAATGCGATGCGCCTGATCGACGAGCATTTCACCATCGAGGCCGTGGCCCATCGCCATCTGCAGGTTCTTTCCGAATTGGCTGCGGAAGGCGCCAGCCGGTCTTCGGTCACCGGGTCGTAGCGCGCGCAGGATTGCCGAGCACTTGCGCGCCGGCGTCGACGGGGCGGAACACGACGCTTCCGATTCCGATGCGCGCACCGGCGCCCACTGTGACGCGGTCGATGAGGGTGGCTCCTGGGCCGATCCAGACATCGTCGCCGATCTCAGTGCTGCCCGCGAGAACAGCGCCCGCTGCAACGAACACGCGCTCTCCGAGCTGGCTGCCGTGGGCGATCATGACGTTGCAATCCAGGCGGGAATCAGCGCCCACTATCGTGTGCCGGCGTTCGAAGCCGCGCCCGACGACGGTCAACGAGCCGACCTCGGCTCGAGTCCCGATTCTCGTCTCACCGTCATGGACGACGGAGAGCACTCCTCGCGAGGTGCGCTTGTGTTCGAACCCGCTCGTACCGATCACTGCCCCAGCACGAATCACGGCGCCAACGCCGATGCGCGCGGAAGCGAGGATGGTCGCGTTCGCCTCGATCACGGCGTCAGCCTCGATCCGCACACCGAACGGGGCGACGTGCGCTGAGGGGTGGACTCGTGCATCGGGGGAGACGATCGTCGGTGCAGAGTCTGACGGATTTCGCTCCGCGATGGCGTTGTGCAGAGAGTAGAAGTGCCAGCGAGGATCATCGACCACGATCACGCTCACTCCGTCCCGTAGAGCATTGCCCGTCGCCTCGGCGAGGTCAGGGCTCACGAGCAGCACTGAGAGGGATGGGTTCGCTGCGGCGTCGCCGATGAACCGGGCATCGTCGAGGAAACTGAGAATCGAGTGGCCACGGTCGTTCCCCGCAAGATCCAGTGCTTGGACCGAGAAGGTCGTCTCGATGCGCGTTCCGGTGGCGGACTCGAGGTCCTGCTCATTGATCACCGTCTGATTCTAGATCCAGCGTGTGAGCAGCTCAGTCTCGACCCTCCCGCGGCAGGTATTCTGTTCAGACACCCCGGCGGGCGACCACGACCGTGCCAGGGATTCCGACCAACCAGGAGGACGTCTGTGCTCAACACCACGGATCTGAAGACACTGATCGACAATGCACTCGGCGGCCCGACCGCGAGCGGCAGTCCGTCGGAGCGTGACTGGGATTCGCTCGATCAGCTGGAGATCACCACGCACCTTCACGATGAACTGGGCGATAAGGTGAACGAGATCGACGCACTCAACTCCTTCGAGACCTTCGACCAGCTCGTCGCTATCCTGCGGGCCGAGGGCTTCGTTGAGTAAGCGTTGGGTCTACGGCCCGACCAAAGCGCTCGGGAGTGTCGAGATCGACGTCTCTACCCTGTTGGAGGCGCATGGGCCAGTGAAGCCTGGATTTCTGGACAAGACCGGGTTCGAGCAACTGTTCGCAACCGCCGATGGTGAGACGTCCGTCGATCTCGCCGTCACGGCCGCGGTCGCGCTGGATGACACATGGTGGCGCGACAAGATCGACGGGCTCATCCATGTGTCGTCGACGGGCAGTCTCATCGCTCCCGGGAACGCTCACCTCCTGCACGAGAGGCTCGGGCTTCCGCGCGACATCTTCCTCCTCGACATCAATGACGCGTGCACCGGATTCGTCCGTGCTCTGGTCGTCGCCGACGCACTGATCGAGTCGGGTGTCGTGAGTTCGGTGCTGGTCATCGCCGCCGATACGTACACCAAGCTCTACGACGAGTCGGAGCTGAAGGTCTCCCCGCTGTTCTCCGATGGCGCGAGCGCCGTGATCGTCAGCGGCTCGCCGCTGACAGACGTACCGGCTGACATCGCCGCAAGTGTCTGGGAGATCGTTGCCTCGGCCTTCCGTTCCGAAGGTGACAAGGCATCTGAGCTCTGCATCACCAGCACGACCGACCGCGACTCGGGACATCTGACGATGAACGGTGGCGCTGTCTTCAACTTCGTTCTTCGGAACATCAACTCCGTGCTCAGCGACCTCGGACGCGACGCGAAGCTCGTCGACGGCGTTCCGATCGACTGGTACGTCCACCAAGGCTCTCGGACCGTCGTCAACGCTGCTGAGAAGGCGCTCGGCGCGGAGCGGGACAGCCTCTTCCGCGCTGGCGGGTACGGCAACGTCGTCCAGAGTTCGCTGCCCTTCCAGCTCGCCGACGATCCTTCCGAGCAGGAGCTCATCGGGTTGCTGGGCTTCGGCGTCGGTCTCACGATGGCGGGCGTGCTCGTTCGGCAGTCGGCAGTCTGAGCAAGTCTTTCGAACACGACTCGAGGTCCCGGCTTGCGCTGCAGCGGGACCTCGAGTCGGTCAGGCGATCCGACTGATGGAGTTCGCTTCGTCGAAACGGGTGACCAGGTCGACGAGCGGGGTGTCGAACTTGAGGTCCCGGCGGCTCGACTCGAGGATCAGGTCGTCCAGGAAAGTGGCGGCGCCGGCCCCGGAATGCACGAAACCCTCCGCATCGCGCTCGTCGACTCGACGGATGTCGCCGCCGTGGAAGTTCCGCAACGCGTTGTAGCTGGCAGCCGAGCCGCTGTTCAGGGCGACGTGGATGGGGTGGAGGTCCACGATGGTGATCTCTTCGTCGCCATGCCGATTGCGTAGGAAGGCGCTGCCGTCCCATCGAGGTTGACGAGCGAAGAACTCGAGATCGTCCTCCCAGACATAGGGCACCCGCGCCAGCGATCGTCCGTGGTCGAGCGGCAGCTCCGTCGGAGACACATCGATGAGGTCGCGGAGGTACAGGCTCGTGTCGAGTCGGATTGGGCTCGTGTCGACGACGGTTTGGAGGATCGGTGTGGACTGCACGAGGCAGTGCGTACGCATGGTGCGGGCTTCAGGCACGATACGCATGCACTCCGCAACGACCGCCGCCGGGTCGGCGCCGTGGCTCGAACCCGGCTGGAAGTTCGGGTGCACACCGAGATCGACGAGTTCGGGGTAGCTCCGCAGGTCGGTGAGCACCTCGGTCTCATGGGTGATGAACCAGGTCGAGCGGATGCCACCGTCCACGAGGGTCGAGAGCAGGCGACGCATCGCCCAGTCGGGAGCCCAATCGACGTCGATGGTGACGAACACGTCGTGCACGGGGTGGCTCCTTCCGCCCGTCCCGCGGAGGGGTCTGCCAAGTGAGCGAGAGGACCTCGATAGGATAGCCGAATCAAGCTGTGGAATCAGAATGCGACCCGCGGCACGCTAGGATCACTCTCCGATGCCCGAGTCACCTGCCACAGCGCCTTCCCTTCGTGAGCGATACACCGCGTTCGTCCAACCGACCGACCGGGGACTGCCGAACGCACGGGTGGTACTCATTCCTCTCGCCGTCCTGCTCGGTCTGCTCGTGACGCTCGTGGCCCTCGGCCTGACCGGCTCGAGCTCCGGCATACTGCACCAGTTCGTGGCGTCAGGTCCCGACGACCGTCTGGTGGCGGGTGAGCCGCAAGCGATCCGCAGCGACGAATGGTTCGTGCAGTCGTCTTGGGCGGTTTCGCAGGTGGAACAGGGGTTGCCCGCACGAAACGAGAGTTTCCCGGGCGGTATGGACGCCACCGTGCAGCACGATCTTCCGGCGCTCGATTGGTCCCTCGTCCTCAGACCGCACCTTTGGGGTTTCGCCTTCCTCCCGCTCGACAACGCGATGGCGCTCAAATGGTGGTTCCCAGCGGTGAGCATGATCGCGGCGTGCTATCTCTTCGCCGTCACGATGTTGCCGCGCAGACCATTCGCAGCGGCCGCAATCGCGGTTGCCTTCTTCTTCGCGCCCTTCTTCCAATGGTGGTTCCTCTCGATCACGTTCTATGCCCCGGCATGGGCGTTCCTCCTCATGGCGGCGATAGTCTGGATTCTCCGGGGAACGTCCCGACGGAGCGAGTGGATACTCGCCTGCTTGCTCGGCTACGGCGTCGCCGTGGTCGGCACGACGATCTACGCCCCGTTCATCATTGCGGCGACCTGGCCCGCCGTTGCTTTCGCGATCGGATACACGCTGACGCGGGATTCGAGTCCGCTGATCGGCCTCTGGCCACGATTGAAGCGTCTCAGATGGTTGCTGCTCGGCACTCTCGCCGGGGTCGCCGTACTCGCCGTCTGGGTGATCACACGGTGGTCGACCATCGAGTCGTTCACCTCGACCGTCTACCCGGGGGAGCGCCTGCAACTCGTCGGACAGTCCGGTCGGGCCGACTTGTTCTCCATTCTCGCGGGCGTGTTCTCGCCCGGTCTCGAGGACGCGAACGGCCTCCCACTCGGCATGAACGCCTCGGAGGCATCCACGTATCTGCTCGTCGGCGCGTTCCTCGCGCTCCCGCTCGCGTGGCTCCTGGTGCGGACTTGTCGTTCCAGTCCGAGACAGGTCGACTGGCTGATCGTGGCGCTGCTCGGTCTGGGCGCACTGTTCCTCGCGTACCTGTTCGTGCCCGGATGGGATGCGCTGGCCCACCTCCTGCTGCTCGACCGGACCACGACCGGCCGACTGCGCATGGGGCTCGGCGTGCTGGCGCTCGTCATGACGATCGTGCTCGCGAACAGGTTGGATCGCAGTCATCCGACGGCCCCTGAGCGAGTGCCGGTGTGGGTTCCCCTTGTGACGACCGGCCTCGCGGCCCTGGTCAATGGAGCGCTCGCGGTGTGGTTGCTGCGAATGAACTCCCCGATCATGTCCGATCTCGTCTGGGTCCCTGTACTTGCGGCATTCCTCGCTGCGGTCTGGTTCTTCAGCTCGGGACGGGCCACCGCCGGTGCGACCGCGTTTCTGATCGCTTCCGTGCTCGCCGGCGCGATGGTGAACCCGCTGTACCGAGGTGTCTACGACCTCAACGAGACCGAGTTGGTCAGCGAGATGAAGCGAGTCAACGAGGATGGGGCGACATGGGTCGGAATCGGCGACTCGCCGATCGCGACGGTGGCCCTCGTCGAATCGGGCTTGCGGTCGTTCAACGGGTTCCAGAGCTCGCCGTCAGAGGAGATGTGGAACGAGATCGATCCCTCGGGTTCGGCGGAGCTCACCTGGAATCGCCTGGCGAATGTGTCTTGGGAGCCGGGCGATGGAGCTCCGAACCCGACGAATCCGGCGCCCGACCAGATCCGTCTCACGTTCGATTCGTGCGACTCGTTCGCTCAGGAGAATGTCGACTTCGTGCTGTCCGAACGACCCCTCGAGCAGGACTGCGTCGACCTGGTGGATACTGTCCGGCAGGGACCAGCCGAGTTCCGCATCTACGAGGTTGAACCGCGGAGCTGACGCAGAGATCCAGCCGGGTCGATCGAGGATCGGCCCGGTCGGACGCGGTTCAGCACAAGACCCTCGGGTTCGCACTCGAGTCGGCACCGAGCGGGGCTCCTTGCGAGCTCAGGTCTCGAGGCCGGCCGTCTTCGTGAGCGAGCGCGCGATTTCCAGCGAGGCCGTTGCGGCCGGCGACGGGGCGTTCAGTACATGTACCTGGTGCGGCGCCCGCTGGATGAGGAAATCGTCGACGAGGGATCCGTCCCTGGCGATCGCCTGGGCGCGCACGCCTGCGCCTGCGCGGACGATGTCGTCGCGTGCGATCGCCGGAACCAGGCGCGCGAGACTCTTCGCGAATGCACGCTGTGAGAAGGATCGCCAGACCTCGTTGATGCCGAGAGGGATATTGCGGGAGGCCATCTTGACGAAACCGGGGTAGGTGAGGTCGCCGGCGGCCTCTCGCACGCGGATATCGCGCCAGGAGTACCCCTCGCGCGCCAGCGCCGTCACCGCGTTCGGTCCGGCGTGCACCGAACCGTCGATCATCCGGGTCAGGTGGACGCCGAGGAAGGGAAGGGAAGGGTCGGGCACGGGGTAGATGAGGCCCCGGACGAGATCTCGCTTCGCTTCCGCCAACTCGTAGTACTCGCCGCGAAACGGGATGATCCGGGCGGCCGGCGTGAGACCCGCCATTCGAGCAATGCGGTCGCTGTGCAACCCGGCGCAATTGATGAGGAGATCTGCCTCGACCACGCCACGATCATGGATCACCTCGACACCGCTTCCGGTCACTCGGACATCCTGAACGGGGGTGGAGAGCAGCATCTCAGCGCCGGCCTCGCGAGCGAGTTCCGACAGCTTCACGGACACGGCTGCGTAGTCGATGATTCCTGTCGTCTCGACCCGCAGCGCTGCGACGCAGGCGACGTTCGGCTCATATGCTCGAGCATCGGATGCGGAGAGGAGCGCGACCGGAACGCCGTTGGCGAGCGCTCGTTCGTGGAGGGCGTTCAAACGAGGGAGCTCATCGTCGTCGACTGCGACGATCAGCTTGCCGCAGATCTCGAACGGGATGCCGTGCTCTTCTGCGAACGCGGCCATCGAACGATTGCCGGCTGTGCACATCGTTGCTTTGAGAGATCCGGGCTTGTAGTACGGGCCGGCATGGATGACGCCCGAGTTGTGGCCCGTCTGGTGAGCAGCCCAGTGATCTTCCTTCTCGAGCACGGTCACCCGGTGCCCGAGCCGTGCCGCCCGCTCGGCAACGGCGAGACCGACGATTCCGCCGCCGATCACGGCGACATGCTGTTGATTCACTTGGGGTTGCTCCTCTGTCGTGGACGCACGCAGTAGGCCGGTCCGACGTTCGATACTATTGCTTCGTACCTGCGCGGAAGTCCCCGCGCGCTCCAATCGATCGCGAGGAATCCCTTTGACAGACGTCGTGGCACTTGGCCAACCCACCGTCGGCGAAGAGGAGATCGAGGCCATCAGGGCGGTCTTCGCCTCCGGGTGGTTGTCGGGAGCGGGGCCGACTTGCCAGGCGCTCGAGTCGCGGTTCGCCGCCGATGTCGCCGGCACGGCACACGCGCTCGCAACGAGCAACTGCGGTTCCGCCCTTCACCTCGGACTGAAAGTCCTCGGGGCAGAGCCCGGCGACGAGGTGATCGTCGGCGACTACACCTTCCCGGCGACGGGGCATTCCGTTGCCTGGACCGGTGCCACGCCGGTGTTCGCCGACATCCGGCCAGATATTTGGAGCGCGGACCCGGCGGCCGTGGAGGCCGCGATCACGCCGCGAACGGTGGGGATCCTGGCTGTCGACGTCTTCGGCCAGCCGGCGGACTACGACGAACTTCGACAGATCGCCGACCGGCATGGGCTCTGGCTCATGGAGGATGCGGCGTGCTCTGCCGGTGCGACCTACAAGGGCAGGCCCGCCGGCAGCCTCGCCGACGTGGCCACCTTCAGTTTCCATGGCCGCAAGGGAATCACCGCGGGTGAAGGCGGGGCGCTCACCACCGACGACCCCGAACTGGCCGCTCATGCGAGGAAGCTCCACACGTACGGCATCGCGCCTGCGATCTCGCGCGAGGGCATGACCGATCTACCGATTCCGGAGTTCGACGAACTCGGATACAACTATCGGCTCTCCGATGTCGCTGCCGGCATCATGCTGGCTCAGCTCGATCGACTTCCGACGCTTCTGGCGAATCGTCGCCGCGCCGCGAACTGGTACGCGGAGCTCCTCGCGGACGTCGAGCAGGTCGCCGCTCCGGTCGCCCTGGATGATCGCGAGCACCCCTGGCAGTCGTATGTCGTGACGCTCGCCCCCGAAGTCGATCGGGGCGCGGTCGCGACCTACCTCAGGCAGCACGGCATCCAGTGCAATTTCGGAACGTATGCTTCGCACCTGCAGCCGATCTACAGCTTCTCGGGCAGTCTTCCCGTGTCGGCAGACCTGTTCCGCCGTCACCTCGCCATCCCGATGCACGCGAACCTGACCCAGCCCGAAGTGGAGCGGGTCGTCGCAACGCTCGAGGATGCCATCGCGGCCTCGCGCTGAAGTCGCACGACCCACAAACATGATCGAAACGAAAGCAAAGGGAACATCCGTGACTGAAAAGAACGTGCTCGTCGTCGGCGGTGCAGGATTCATCGGCCTCCACGTCGTAGATCTGCTGCTCGAAGAGGGGTGGAACGTCCGCATCTTCGACAACATGGTGCGGGGCGACCGAGACCGGTCGAACGAGTTGGTGAAGACCGGGCGCGTGAGCGTGATCGACCAGGACACTCGGAACGGTGCGGCCGTCTATTCGGCGATGAAGGGGTTCGACTATGTGATCCACCTCGCCGCAGACTCGATCAACAAGAGCGTCGCCGACCCGTACTCATCCATCGATATCAACATGGTCGGCTCGCACAACGTTTTCGCTGCGGCCGCAGACCTGGGTGTCAAGCGAATCGTCGCCGCCTCGAGCGCTTCGGTCTACGGCGATCCCGAGAAGCTGCCGATGCACGAGGACGACAAGCTCAACCCGCTCACCCCCTACTGCATCGGCAAGCGCACCGATGAGGACCTGCTCGGCTACTACGGTCGCAGCAAGGACCTCCCGTGGATCGCACTCCGCTTCTTCAACGTCTACGGCGAGGGCCAGAAGACCACGGCCTACTACACCTCGGTCATCAACCACTTCGTGAATCGCCTGAAGAACGGTGAGCCGCCGGTCATCGACGGCGAGGGCAAGCAGTCGATGGACTTCATCCATGTCAAGGACATTGCGCGCGCTGTCGTGCTCTCGCTCACGTCCGAGCAGTCGAAGATGCCCATCAACGTCGGTACCGGCATCGACACGACGGTTGCGGAGCTGGCGGAGATTCTCATCGACGCGGTCGGTGTCGACGTCGAAGCCCAGTTCAACGCGCGGCCCGTGCTCGTCACACGCCGCGCTGCCGACGTCGAACGAGCACGAACCGTGCTCGGCTTCGAGGCCAGCATTCCTGTCCGCGAGGGCATGACCGCGCTCGTTCAGAACTCCTGACGATGTCGAGCGGGCTCCCCGAGAATCCGTACAACGCCAACGCGTGGATCATCGGCGAGCCCGAAATCGGCGAGGGCACGTGGATCGGAGCATTCACACTCATCGACGGGTCGGGAGGGCTCACGATCGGTGCAGGCTGCGACGTCTCCTCCGGAGTGCACATCTATTCGCACTCGAGTGCGATGCGTTGCGTCAGCGGCCGCCGATACCCCGACGTCGATCGCGCCCGGGTGACCATCGGTGATCGGGTGTTCATCGGAGCCAACGCCGTGATCAACATGGGTGTCACGATCGGTGACGAGTCGATCATCGGCGCCGGGGCGGTCGTCACCAGCGACGTGCCTCCTCGCAGCGTGGCCGTGGGTGTTCCTGCCCGCGTCATCGCACGCGTCGATCTGAGCGATCCGGCGCGTCCGAGGACCGTGGCCCTCTAACCCGGTGTTCTGACACGGACAGCGTGGCGGGGCGGGATCCGACAGTTTCGGATACCCACCCCGCCACGATCGTGTACGGCTAGTTGCCCTGTGCTGCGTTCCGCTTCAGCGTCTCGACCACGCGGTGCGCAGGAATCAGTGAACGACGTTCGGCGTCGGCGTCGGCGACGCCCTCGATCAGTTGGACGAAGTGCTCGAGCTGAGCCGCCAGCGGTTCACGCGCAGTCACGAGCTCAGGGATCTCGATCACCGTCTGCTGGCGGTACCCGCGTCCTTCGGTGTCCGCAGCCTGGTCGGAGACGTGGCGATAGACGGTGACGTCGCGCCGGAGCAGGTCGACCTCGATGAGTTTGTCGAGATCGTGGATGCTCATGGTACGGATCTTGCGCTGTCCGACGCGGCTTGCCGAGATGTGGGCGACACGGCCGCCATCGAAGGCGAGGACCGCTTCCGCGACGTCCTCCGCCCCTGGAGCGGAGAGCGGGTGGAACTGGCCGAGGACCCCTGCGACGCTCGACGGTTCACCGCCGAGAATCGTCGTCGCCAGATCGACGTCATGGACCAGGAGGTCCCAGCTCACTCCCGTTCGGATGCGGGGGGCGTAGGGTGAGTGTCTCGTCGCGGTGACGAACTTGGGATCCTCGATCAGGGCGCGGGCCGTGACCACGGCTGGGTTGTACCGTTCGAGGAGGCCACACATCATCGGCACGCCGTTGGCTTCTGAGAGTTCGATGACGGCGAGCGTCTTCTCGAGACTGTCGGCGACGGGCTTCTCGATGAGCATCGGCTTGCCGGCGTCGAGGACCGTCCGAGCCAGCTCGAAGTGGGCTTCGGTCGAAGCTGCGATGACGACGGCATCGACGTCGTCGAGACTCGCCACCTCGGGAGACCACGTGGCGTCGAAGCGGTCGGCGAGTGCTCGCCCGACGTCTTCACGCCCATCGATGACTGTTGTGAGCGTCGCCACAGATGACTGGGCGATGACCCTCGCGTGCAGCGAACCCATCGTTCCAGCACCGATGAGCATGATTCGAGGCTGCGCCATGGCGACCATCACTCTCCGCCGACGATCGATGCGACAGCATCGATGATTCGATCGAGGTCGTCGCGTGTGAGGTGCGGATGAACGGGCAGCGAGACCACCTCGCGCACGACGCACTCGGCGACCGGATACTCCTCGATGACGACGTCAGTGCGACCTCGATATGGTTCGTAGTCGAACACGAGCTTCGGGTAGTACACGCCGGCGGAGACTCCGGCCTCGATCAGCTTCTCGACGAACTCCTCGCGGGAGACGCCCGCTTCGGGGGTGACGCGGACCGTGTACTGGTGCCAGACATGTCGTCTGCCTTCGAGCTGCGTCGGCACCACGATGCCGCGAACCTGTTCGAGGCCCTCGCTCAGGTACGAGGCGTTCCGCTGACGAGCTTCGACCACTGCGTCGTAGCCGTCGAGTTGGGGTAGTCCGACCGCGGCCTGCAGATCCGTGAGTCGCCAGTTGTGTCCTGGCATCTCGTACTGATAGCGCGCACGCATGCCCTGATTCCGAAGCACTCGCAATCGATCGGCGAGATCGTCGTCGTCAGTGGTGATCATGCCACCCTCGCCGGTCGTGATGTTCTTCGTCGCATAGAACGAGAACGATCCGAGACCGAAGCTGCCTGCGTGCCTTCCATCGATCGTCGAACCGTGCGACTGCGCTGAGTCCTCGACGATGGCGAGTCCTCGGTCCGCGGCGAGCGGCTGGATCGCTCGCATGTCCGCGATCTGACCGTAGAGGTGCACTGGCATGAGGACCTTGGTCCTCTCAGTGATCGCGGTCGCGAGCGTCGAGGCCGTCACGTTGAAATCATCCTCGGAGATGTCTGCGAAGCGCGCGGTCGCGCCCGCTTCCAGGATGGCGTTCAACGTCGCCACGAAAGTGAAGGGACTCGTGACCACCTCGTCGCCGGGCTCGAGATCGAGTGCGGCGAGCGATGCGACGAGGGATGTGGTGCCGTTGTTCACGGCGATGGCGTGCTTCACGCCGACCATCTCGGCGAAGCGTTCCTCGAATTGCTTGACGAGTGGCCCCTGCGCGATATTCCCGGAACGGAGCACTTCGAGTACGAGTCGCTCAGCGTCCTCACCGAATTCGACGACGGTAATCGGTATCATGAAACCTGCTTCAGTCACGGGCGTCCGGAAACGACGCTCCCACGACCACCCATCCTAAAGCGACACGGGCACTCTTGTCCGACACGACCCGTAGCGTCGCGAGGTCCGCGCACGACGGCAGAGAGTTCATGAACAGAATCAAGGCGATCGCCCCGCGCGCGCTCAACGTGCTCAGATACGTGCTCGTGGCCGTCGTGGTCGCGTTCGCGGTGTACTACCTCGTCGTGCAATGGCCCGCCATCGAGGCGGCCATGGTCCTCATCTCGTGGCAGTCGGCAGCACTGTCGTTCCTGCTGGTGCTCGTCGGCCTCGGCTTCGGGACGCTCAGCTGGGTCGCGGTACTGAACGGCCTCGGCCCACGCGTTCCCGTGCTTCGCGCCGCACAGGTCCTCCTCGTCGGTCAGCTCGGCAAGTACGTCCCTGGATCGGTGTGGTCCTACGTGATGCAGATGGAACTCGGGCGCCAGTACGGCATCCTCCGTCCTCGCGTGCTGGTGACCGCGCTGTACTCCGCGGGTATCGGAGTCGTCTCGTCTCTCCTGATCGGGGCGCTCGCCCTTCCCGTCGTCGTGCAGGGGCACACCGAGCTCCTCTGGCTGTTCCTCCTGCTTCCCGTCGGGCTGGCCTGTCTGCACCCGCGGGTGATGACCTTCCTCGCCTCCTTCGTGCTGAAGCTCTTCCGTCGGCCTCCGCTCGAGCACGAGGTGACGTTCCTCGTCGTCGGCAAGGCAGTCGGGTGGTCGTTGCTCTCGTACGTCGCATACGGCCTGCACCTCTGGCTTCTCGTGAATTCGCTCGTCGACCCCGACATCGGCACCCTCGTGCTTCTGACCGGGGCCGTGTCCCTCGGATTCACCGTCGGTCTCATCGCGTTCATCTTCCCCTCGGGGCTCGGCGTGCGAGAGGCGATCCTCATCGGCGCGATGACCCTGTTGCTGACCGTCCCGCAGGCGACGGCCGTGAGTCTCATTTCGCGTGCGATGTTCACGGCGGCCGATCTGCTCGCCGCAGGAATCGCGATCCTCTTCGTGGTGATCTGGCGCCGGCGCCTTGCGAACGAGACGATGGCGTACCTCCGCGAGGAAGTCCACTACGAGCACTCGCAGGACTCTGGTCACTCCCGACCTGTGGCGGCGCGAGAGGACGACCATGAATGAGATCCACCCCACCGCGATGATCACGGGCGAAGTCGTGCTCGGTGAGGGGAACACCATCGGCCCGCACGTCGTGATCTACGGTCCTGCAGAGATCGGCGACGGCAACTGGATCGGTGCAGGTGTGGTCATCGGCGCTCCACCCGAGGTGCGCTCGTTCGAGCATCCACGAGTCGATGGGGCGGCCCGCGGCGCCGGTGTGCGCATCGGTGACCGGAACGTGATCCGAGAGTATGCGCAGATCCACCAGGGGTGGAAGCGGGCCACCGTCATCGGCGATGACGCGTTCATCATGAATCAGGTCTACATCGCGCACGACTGCCGGCTCGGCGATGAGGTCACACTTGCGTCGAGCGTGCTTCTGGCAGGCCATGTACGCATTTCGAGCGGAGCGAACCTGGGTCTCGGCTCCACGGTTCACCAGGGAAGATACGTCGGTCATGGAGCGATGGTCGGCATGAGCTCAGTCGTGACGCGGGACATCCCTCCGTTCGCGAAGGCGTACGGAAGCCCTGCGCGGGTGGCCTCGGCGAACTCGGTGGGCATGCGTCGTCAGGGCATCGTCGACGACGTGATCGACTCTCTCGAGCGGCTCTATGAGTCCGGCGACGGCGATCCCGAGTTGTCGGGGTTCGCCCAGTCAGGGCTCGACGACGCGGTCGCCCAGTGGCGAGCCCGAGTCGACACGCCGTGATGACGGATCGCGTCGTCGCGCCGGCGATCTCCGTCGCGCTCTGCACGCACAACGGCGAGCGTTTCCTCGAGGCGCAGGTCCGGAGCATCCTCACCCAGTCCGTCGCACCGACCGAGATCATCGTCTCCGACGACGCGTCGAGCGACTCCACGGTCGCCCTCATCGAGCGGCTGGCGATGGAAAGCGGGTCGATCACCATCCGCGTGCTGCGGAACTCGGTGCCGCTCGGGGTCGCCGCGAACTTCGAACAGGCGATCGCCGCAGCATCCGGCGATCTCATCGCCCTCTGCGATCAGGACGATGTCTGGCACCATCGGAAGATCGAGCGGATGATCGCTGCTCTGAGCGCTCGCCCAGGACTGATGCTCATCGGTACCGACGCCCGAATCGTCGACGAAGTCGGCCGCCCTGACGGATCGACTCTCTTCGAGACTCTCGGCGTCGATGCAGCGGAGCGCGCACGCATGCACGCCGGTGACGGACTTCGAGTGCTCCTGCGGCGCAACATCGTCACCGGGGCGACAGTGGTGCTTCGCCGCGAGCTCGTGGCGCTCGCGGAACCGTTTCCGCACGGTTGGGTGCACGACGAGTGGCTTGCCATCATTGCGGCGGCGACCGCCGAGATCGACCTCATCGAAGAGCCGCTCATCGACTACCGCCAACACGACGCCAATCAGATCGGGGCGACCTCGCTCACCTGGCGGGGTCGCATCGATCGCCTGCGGACTCCGCGGGCGGACCGGAATGCGCGACTCCTCGCCCGTGCGACGGCATTGGCCGATCGGATGCCCCTGCTCTCGCCGCCAGCGAGCGATGAGGCGCTTCGGGGAGCGGCGGAGAAACTCGCGCACGAGCAAGTGCGGAGCGCCCTCCCTGCACGCCGCCGCAAGCGAATCAAGTCGATCGTTCGAGAGTGGCGCACTGGACGGTACTCGACCTGCGGTCTCGGCGTCCAAGATGTCGTGCGCGACCTGGTGCAGCCGGCAGGATGAACATGGGAGAGCTTCCAGCCGACCAGGTCGCCGAGCCTCACGGGGCCGGTACCGCTCGCTCCGGCCTCGCGCTCGTGCTTGCCGCAACGGCGATCGCCGGTATCAGCGGGTATGCGATCACCTGGATGGTGCCGCGGGTGATCGGGTTCGCCGAGTACACGAATTTCGCGGTCTTCTGGTCGTTGCTCTTCTTCATCGCGAGCGCGCTGTCCGGAATCCAGCAGGAGATCACGCGGGGCACCGCACCCAGTGCAGTCGCCGAGGTTGCGCAGCCGCGGACTCGCGCTCGAACCACGGTATTCGCGCTCGGTGCCGCGGCCATCGTGCTCCTCGTCGTCGTGTCGACCTCGACGCTGTGGGGTCGGGCGTTCTCCGAGGCATCCGACGAGTTGTTCTGGCCGTTGGCCGTCGGCGCCTCGTCCAGCGTGTTCGTCGCAGCCCTCACGGGAACGCTCTACGGCGCGCGACGTTGGAAGGCGATCTTCTCGATCGTGGTGATCGAAGCCTCCATCCGCCTTGCGGCGGTCGGAATCGCGTTGGCTCTCGGAGCCAGCAACGCCGTGCTCGCATGGGCCGTCGTGCTTCCCTTCCCGTTCGCCTTCGTCGTCGTGGCGCTCGCGTCCCGACGAGCACTGGCTGGAACCAGATTGGACGTCGGCTATCGGCGGCTGACGTGGAACGTCGCCCGAACCATCGCCGCCGCCGCGTCCATGGGGGTGATGGTGAGCGGCTTCCCGTTCGTACTGGCGTTCACCGCGGGAGCGGAATCGAGCGAGGCGCTCGGCCTCGTCGTCATCGCATCGACCTTGGTGCGAGCCCCGCTGATCGTCACAGCGATGGCTCTGCAGAGCTACCTGATCGTCTTCTTCCGTGAACGGCGCTCGGCGATACTCCGCCCGTTCCTCGTCATCGAAGTCGGCGTGCTCGCTGCCGGCGTGCTCCTCGGTGTCGTCGGCTGGTTGGCCGGACCAGCCGTCTTCGCCGTGCTCTTCCCAGGCCAGCCGATTCCGCCTGGTGCGTTCATCGGCGTGCTCGTCTTCTCGTCGGCCGTGCTTGCCTGCCTCTGTGTCAGCGCTCCCGCCGTGCTCGCCCGCGCCGCCCATACGGCCTACACAGCCGGCTGGCTCCTCGCAGCCGTGGTCACGATCGCGCTGCTCATGCTTCCGATCGGATTCATGGAGCGGACGACATGCGCGCTGCTCCTCGGCCCGGTTGCGGGGTTGCTGGTGCACACTTCGGCGATCGTCCTCGCGTCTCGCGGCGCCGAGCCCGGCACGGCCTCTCGCACTCCGGCTTCGGGTGACGCCCCAGCGGGGCCAAGTGCGACGACGCCGTGACGGTCTCGGCCGAGCTATCCTCGATGAGGCGGTCGGTCGGCGAGCGTCGACCGGAAAGGCGGTATGCGCGGAGTGACTGATCCCATGACCACCCCGGCCAGTGCCGATCGTTCACGACTCGTGCGATGGATCGCGCGCTATCGCAAGATCACCCGACCGAATGCCGACGGACTGCCGCCGCTCCGGGTTCTGCTCGCGTTTCCCGCTCTCCTGTTGATTGTGGGCGTCATCCTCGTTGCGCTCGGCATCAACGGGTCCTCGTCGGGCGAGATGAGGGAGTACGTCGAGCCGGGCGCCGACCCGGCCCTCATTCTCGGAGAACCGCAGTTCACGCGGTCCGACGAATGGAACGTGCAGACCGTCTGGGCGATCGCACAGGCGGAACAGGGCTTCCCGCTCGAGAACCAGACGTTCCCCGGCGGAATGGACACGACCGTCCCGCAGGATCTCCCGCGCGCTGACTGGTCGGTGGCGTTCCGTCCGCACCTGCTCGGATTCCTCTTCCTCGACGTCGACCACGCCATCGCATTCAAATGGTGGGTGCCGGGGCTTGCACTCGCGGCGGCGGCGTACGCCTTCCTGGTTTCGGTCATGCCGCGACGTCCGGGCGTCGCGGCGATGCTCGCGACCGGCTTCTTCTTCAGCCCGCTGATCCAATGGTGGTATCTCGCAACGACGTTGTGGCCGGCCGCTTGGGCGCTCGCGACGATGGCCGCCCTCATCTGGGCATTGCGTTCGCGCTCGTCGATGTCCCGATGGATCTGGGCCGCGGTGATCGCCTACCTCACCGTCGTCATGGCGATGGGAATCTACGTTCCGTTCATCGTGCCCTCAGTGCTCGTCGTGTTGTTCTTCGCGGTCGGCGCCTCGATCGGCCGGTTGCGCGCCGGCATGCGGTTCCGCGAGCTGGGCGCTCGTCTCGTGCCGATCATCACCGGTGGTGTCGTGGCATCGGCGATCACCGTGTTCTGGCTCGCGACGAAGGCGTCCACGGTCGAGGCGTTCCTCGGTACGGCCTACCCGGGCGCGCGCAGCACACCCACTGGGGGCAGCGACGCGCTGAGCTTCGCGTCGGCCGTCGGCTCGTCGTTCACCCAGGCACTGAATGCTCAGCGGCCAGGGCTCCTGGGTGCGAACTCATCCGAAGCGTCCACCTTCTTCTACATCGGCATCTATCTCCTGCCGGTGATCGTCTGGATCGTCGCTCGTGAAGTTCGCGCTCGCCGGCGTCTGCCATGGGAGCTCATCGGTCTCACGGCGGTCGTGTTCCTGCTCCTGGCCTATCTGTTCGTGCCGGGCTGGGACGCGATCGCGAAGCTGTTCCTGCTCGATCTCACCCTGGCTGCCAGAGTGCGGCTCGGGCTGGGTCTCGCATCTCTCGCAATGCTGGCGTACGTCATCCGATATCTGGATCGGCATCGAGCCAAGGCCGGATTGTGGCTGAGCCTTGTTCCTGCGGGGTTGTTCCTCCTCTCGCAGATCGCGATCGCGCTCGTCGCCTACCGCGCGATACCGGCCATGCTGGAGCCGGTGCAGTTGTGGTGGCTCTGGGCGTTGCTCTCGGCGTTCGTCATATTCGCGATGTCCCGCCGCATGATCAGAACTGGTGCGGTGGCGTTCCTCATCGTGACGGTTGCGGGGTCAGGCCTCACGAATCCGGTGTATTTCGGAGTGTACGATCTCCGCGAGACGGAGCCGTCGAAGGTGATCCAGGAAATCGACGACACGGCTGCCGGCACCTGGGTGGGAGTCGGCTCCCGAGTGCCGACGGCGATGCTCCTCGAATCGGGAGTCGAGGCCTTCAACGGTTTCCAGGGCGCCCCTTCTGAGTCCATGTGGTCGCTCATCGACCCGACGTCGCAGTTCGAATATCAGTGGAATCGACTCGCTGGGGTGAACTGGATCCCTGGTACCGGGGATCCAGTCGTCAGCAACCCCGTCGGAGACCAGATCGAGGTGACGTTCGACGCATGTGCGGACTTCGCACAGGAACACGTGCAGTTCGTGCTCTCCGACGCGGACGGACTCGATACGAACTGCCTGCGAGAGATCGACAGCTTCGAGATGCCAGGTGACTCGACACTCTCGATCTTCGAGGTCACGCCCGGATAGGGTGCCTCACGGCTGGTTGCTTCTCCCAAGCGCGTGGCGCACGAGAACCCGGGCCGCGCCCGGCGTTCCGGAGCCGGCGGCGGCGGGAATCTGGGTGAGCGCGTTGACTCGCGATGAGAGGTGTGCGCGAGCGGCGCGTTCGGCCTTCGACCAGCCACGGGAGCGGAACTCGGCGGCAAGCGTCCGAAAGAACCGTTGCTCCTCGACGAACCGACTGCCATCGGTGGCGCGCCACGACGAGACACTGCCTGAATGTCGGCGGTACTCGAACACCACCTCGTCGTCCACAACGAGGCTTCCGCCGAGGAAGACGAGGTCGATGGCGAGGGCGAGGTCCTGCACCACCCTGTAGTTCGGCCTGAATCCGACCGACTGCACGTCTTCACGCCGCCATGCGATCGCCGGGAAGTTCATCCAATTGCCGCGCGTCAGACTGGCTGCGAGAGCTTGCCCCCTCAACTCCGTCGGCCCCGTGAAGCGCGGACGATAGAGCGCCTTCACACGGTCCACAAGGGGGCGCGAGGTTCTCCCTTCCTCGTCGATCACGCGAGTTCCGGGATGGAGGAACGCAGCCGAGGGGAATGCGGCAGCGAGTTCTCGCACCCGCCCGACATAGCCGGACAGCATGATGTCGTCGCATCCGAAGATGACCATCCACTCGCTGGTCGCCCCGTCGAGAGCCGCCTGGAAGTTCGCGTTGATTCCGATGTTCGAGGAATGGCGTCGATATTCGATGCGCGGATCATCGAGGCTGAGCAACCATCGACCGGGAGCCTCGTCGGGGTAGTGGTCGTCGATGACGACCAAACGCCACTCCGGGTCGGTCTGCGCGAGGACGCTCGTGACCGCGGCGCGAAAGTGATCGGGCCGACCATAGAAGGGCATCATGATGTCGAGGGTCACCGGCGGGCTCCATAGTGGTTCGTTCGGCGCCGCAGTGGTGCGGCATCTCAATTCTGACATCGGATGGCCGGCAGACCCGCGTGGCCGAGCAATCCGCAACTCTCTATTAGGATTGTCCGGACTCCGTCCCCCGGCCGTAGGAACTCATGACCCTCGCTCCCCAAATCGAACTCTCGATCGTGATGCCGTGCCTCAACGAGGCCGAGACGCTCGCCGTCTGCATCGACAAGGCGCAGGGATATCTCCAGCGTTCCGGCGTTCAGGGTGAGGTGCTCATCGCCGACAACGGATCGACCGACGGTTCGCAGCAGATCGCCGTCGAGCACGGCGCTCGTGTCGTCGACATCGAGCAAAAGGGCTATGGAAATGCACTGATGGGTGGCATCGTCGCGGCGCACGGCACGTACGTCATCATGGGCGATGCAGACGACAGCTACGACTTCAGCAAGCTCGATCCTTTCGTCGAACGGCTCCGTGCCGGTGACGAGCTCGTCATGGGCAACCGATTCCGGGGCGGCATCGCACCCGGGGCGATGCCCCCGCTGCACAAGTACCTCGGGAACCCTGTGCTCTCGACGGTCGGCCGGGTGCTCTTCCGCTCCGATATCCGTGACTTCCACTGCGGGCTCAGGGGATTCAATCGCGAGTCGATCCTGAGTCTCGGGCTGATCACGACCGGGATGGAGTTCGCGAGCGAGGTCGTCGTGAAGTCGACGCTCGGCGGGCTGAAGATCAGCGAGGTGCCGACCACGCTCGACAAGGACGGTCGCAGCAGGCCGCCCCACCTGCGCAGCTGGCGCGACGGATGGCGCCACCTTCGGTTCCTCATGCTCTTCAGCCCCCGTTGGCTTTTCCTCATCCCGGGAATGGTGGCGTTCCTCGTCGGCCTCCTCGGCACGGTGGCGCTCTCATTCGGCCCGTTGGTACTCGGCACAGTCGGTTTCGACGTCTCGAGCCAGGTGTACCTCGCAGCGTTGACCGTCGTCGGCTGGCAGGCGGTCTTGTTCGCCCTCCTCACGAAGCTGTATGCGAGACATGAAGGGTTCTACCTTCCACGAAGCCGGGCGTTCGAGCGGTTTGCCGAGCGGGCGACGCTCGAGAGCGGTGCGCTGATCGGGCTCGGCCTCGTCGCCGTGGGCATCGTCATCGGTATCGTCCAGCTGGTGGCATGGAGCGGCTCGGGGTTCGGCGCACAGCACCCGGTCGACACGATGCGTCTCGCCGTGCCGGCCGCGCTCGCCCTGATGCTCGGCGCCCAGACGATCATGGCGAGCCTCTTCCTCGGAATCCTGTCGATCGACGTCCGCCGCGCCTGAGACGGCCCGTAGCTGCGCCGGCGGGGCACGGTTCGGCTGGGCGACATGGAACGGTACCAACTCGTAACCGGCACGATGCGTCGGTAGTCGGGTCATATGCCAGCATGGTCGTCAACGATGCGAGAGGCGGGCGGATGATTTCCCAGAAGGGAATGAAACGGGGTGCGGGTGCGCTGATGGCGGGGATCCTCGGGGTGGTGCTTGCACTGAGCGGATCGGCGGCGGCGAACGCCGACGTGCCGATCACGATCACCGTGGTCGTGCCGGACACGCCGTTCTCCTATGGTGAATACTGGAATCTCGAGGTCAAGGCGAGCGGCCTGGTTTTCGGGACCGAGCCCACTTTCTCGGGCGAAGTGCGAGTGTCGTCGATCGAGGGCGCCTATGGGGCCGTCACGTTCTACCCCGGAACCGAGCCGGGCACTGCGACCGCATACATCGGAGCGAGCCCGAGCCTCGCCCCACTCGACGCGGGCGAGTACGACGTGCAGGTGTCTGTGGCGACGACGACGCCCTGGGGCATCGTGTACACCGGGCGGAGCGAGCCTGTGACGTTCACGGTCGCGCCGGCGCCGCTCTCGACGAGCGTGAGAATGACTCCCGATCCTTCGAACGCCGACAACTCGATCGTCGCGCTCGGTCTCAGCGGTGCGTTCGTGAGCCAGCTGGCTCCGGGCGTTTCCCAGACTGAGAACCCCAGCGTTCCCGTACTGCCCGCAGGTGCTTGGCGCATCGCCATCGTCGATGATTCAGGCGCGAGCGCGTTCGACACGACGATCGATCAACCGGATGGCGGCCAGCCGGCCGTCTCGGTCTACTGGGTGGGGGCGGAACCGTCGACTTCGTACTCCGTCACGGGTTCGTTCAAGCCGAATGGCCAAGCGGCGGGCAATTTCACGATCTCGGATGCGCCGGCGTTCCCGTACACCTCGCCGTCGCCGCAGCGCCCGCAGCCGACGCCGGCCGTGGCCGGGCCGGTCGCAGCAGCGCCGACAGAGGACGGAAACCCGACGCTTCCGGTCTGGTCCGTCGTCGCCTTGGTCCTCGTCGCGCTCGGGCTCATGGTGGCCATCGTGGTCCTCCTCATCAGCGAACGTCGAGACCGATCCCGCACCACCGAAGGAGGGCGAGCACATGCGATCGTCGCGTAGGTCCCTCATCCTCGGAGCCCTTATCGGCGTGGCAATGGTCGTCGGCAGCTCGGTCCCTGCCGTCGCGGGCGATGGCGGCACGACGATCGCATTCGTCGAGAATCAGGCATCGACGGTGCCGTTCGGGAGCTCTTGGGTGCTCACCGTTGAGGTCGCCGCCGCGGCAAGCGAGGAGGAGCACGGCTACGGCATCGGCGGGATCGGGCCGGAGTCGGGGACCATCGATGTCTTCGTCGAGGGCATCGCGGGCGCCTACGCGACGGGCATCCCGCTCCAGGAGACGGGAATCGCATACGTCGCGCAGCCGAGCGGCCAGCCCCTCCTCGGCGCCGGTGCGCACACTCTTCGTGCGATCTTCAATCCGCTCGCCGGATCCCGGCTGCAAACATCTCAGACTCAAACCCCCTTCGTGCTGACGGTCGCACCGCTCACCGTGGTCGCGCATGTCGATGCGACGATGGATGCCACTGCCGGCGAGTACCCGATCGTGAC
The DNA here is from genome assembly GCF_042673425.1 of Agromyces sp. NPDC056965. NCBI lineage: Bacteria > Bacillati > Actinomycetota > Actinomycetes > Micrococcales > Microbacteriaceae > Agromyces > Agromyces sp. NPDC056965. Next base: position 56,410 of record NZ_JBHURI010000015.1, read on the forward strand.
CGGATCCCTCTCGGGAAGTGCTGTTGACACGTGGGGGGGAGCACCTGCGGGGATCTGGAAGTTCACGGTCCAGGACGCTGAAGGCGAGGCCGTCTTCGAACGGGAGGTGGCGCAGCCCGGCCTGTCGAGCGAGACGGTTGCGATCGAGGTGGATGACCGACTCGCTCGAAACGAAGAACATACCGTCGTCGCGATATTCACGCCGGATCCGTCGCTCGCACAGGGTCTGACGGTCTCGCAGGCACCCGCAGCAGCGTTCACCTCGGCGTCGGCGAGCGTCGGCGAGTTCCTCGTTGCGCCGGTCGTCCTGGATTGGTGGATCGTCGTGGTCTCCGGCATCCTCCTCCTGCTCCTCGGGGGCGGTCTGGCTTGGACCCTGTCGATGCGCCGGCGAAACGCGGCCCTGCGCGCCTCCTCGGAACAGGCGCGAACCTTCGTGGACGGAGCCGCGAGCGAACCTGAACCGGAGCCCGACGGTTCCGGTCTCGGGAGTCTCGTCAAGTCCGCTCCGAACTGATTCGGCGGGCCGGCACTCCGAGCGGCGTCGGCGACACCATCGTCGTTCGCCGGCGCCTCAGCCGAGCTGATCGTGCTTGGGTTGGGACGGAGTCCGCCCTTCCGCCAGCGCATCCCGCCAGCTCATGTCGCGGGCTGCCTTCACTGCGCAGACGACGAGGAGCATCCACCCGCCCTCTGCGAGCGCGAAGCTCTCGGCGAACGAGGTCACCGCGATGGCCACGAGCATGAGCGCCGGCCAGACGTACACGACGCTGCGGCGGGTCGAGGCGAGCAGCCACGCCCGCACGAGGGCGACCCCGAGCAGTGCGATGAACAGGAGCGCACCGATGACGCCCACCTGGAAGTACACGTCGATGAAGGCGTTCAATGCCGTGCCGTGCGGGCGGCCGGTGGCGAGTTCGATCCACGTGTACGGAGGTGCGTCGGGCCACGGCCCGACCCACCCCCAGCCCTGCAGCGGGTTGAGGTTCAGGTAGCGGGAGAGCTCGCGCCATACCCCGAGCCGAACATCGAACTCGTCGCGGGCGTCGATCAGTTCGATGATGCGGATGCGCATGATCCAGCCGGCCACGATCGCGGCGACACCGGTGACGAGCAGCGCGATCTGCCACCGCCATCTCGTCGGCGCCGAGGCCTTCCGCAGCCCGTAGAGCGCGGCGAGCGCCACGAGCGCCGCACCGAGCGCGAACCACGTCGTCGGCGACCCCGAGAAGACGAGACACAGTCCGGCGAGCGTGAGTGAGAGAACGGCGCGGGTGCGCTGCACGATCTTCATTCGCCATTCGACGAGGAAGGTCAGGAGCGCGATGAGCGCGACGAACCCCAGCATGTTGCGCGAGCCGAAGATGCCCTGGATGGGCCCGAATCGGGCGATGTCGCCCTCGATGCCGAGCACCTTGATCGGCATGTCGAGGATGATTCCCGACAGCATCTCGAGCGCGACCGAGGTGCCGAGCAGCGCTCGCATGACGTCGCCGAAGGCCCGAACGATCTGGATCGTGTCGCGCATGAGCGCGATGTAGACGCCGATGAAGGCGAATGCGACGAGATAGCCGACGCGCGCCATCGAGGCCAGCGCCGGCAGGCTGCTCCAGAGCACGGAGGCCGCGCACCAGCCGATGAACACCAGGATCGTGAGCGGCAGGATGCCGTACCACTCGACCGCGCGCCAACGTGCCACGAGGGACGCCGCGCAGAGCACGACGAGCCCGGCGAGGGCGCCGAGGAGTCCGGGCGTGCCGATGATGCTGCGGATGGCATGCGTCGAGAAGGCGAGGCCGACGGCGAGGAGGGTCAGTGCCTGAGCGAAGCGAGCCGAGCCGGCGAACTCGCGCACGACGGCAGCCGCGTGGGCGGCCATGCCGCCAGGTCGATCTCGGCCGGCACCCGGAGCGCTCATCGGCGACCGGCTCCGGCGTGTGGGACCCGGTTCATCGAGCGACCTCGGGGGGCGGCATCCGCGAGGCGGGAACCGGCACCGGTTCCGCAGGCAGCGGCTCGTGCTCCCATTGCCGCCGTTTGGTCGACCAGGCGATCGCGATGAGCAGGACCCATCCGCTCTCGATCAGGATGCGACTCTCGGCGAAGCTCTGCCCGATGAGCGCGACCAGCAGGAGGAGCGGCACGAGCGCGGCGGCGGAGTGGGGGAGCGGCCGTCCCGAGGCATCCATCGGCCGGTCGACGGCGAGGAACCAGGAGCGCCACAGCGCGCCGATCACGATGGCGGCGAAGGCGATCACGCCGATGGCGCCGAGCTGCATCCACACGTCGAGCCAGGCGTTGTGCGCCTGCAGGTACGTGACGCCCTTGCGGACGGCGAGGTCGTTGAACGGCTCGACCCACGGCACCCAGTAGCCGACCCAGCCCCAGCCGAACCACGGTCGTTCGAGGGCGAGGCCGATCACGGAGTTCCAGATATCGAATCGGCCGGTGAGGTCTTCGCTCTTGCCGAGGGCGCCGAGTAGGCGGTCCCAGAAGACGACGAGCAGGGCGACGGATGCCGCGAGCACCGCCGCGGCCGTCCAGTACACGCCTGCACGGCGCTCGGGCCCGATGCGGCGTGCCCAGAGGGCGAACGCGAGCGCGACGGCGACGACCGCCGCGACGAGCAGAACCGTCGCCGAGCGGGTCAGGAGCAGGACGACGCTCGCGACGACGATCCAGACGACGCCCGAGGTGCGCCGCACGCTGCGCGCCGCGAACATCGCGCCGAACACGATGAGGGCGAGGAGCGCGATCATGCCGAGGATGTTGCGATTGGCGACGATGCCCTCGATCGGGCCCCCGTCGAAGAGGAGTCCGCGCGACCAGTAGAAGGCCATGGGCAGCTTGTCGCCGGTGACCTCGAAATCGGGGAAGTTCGGCAGCAGCGGCCCGCCGACGAAGACGGCGACCCAGAGCTCGAAGGCGAGCGAGAGCGCGAGCACCCATTTGAGCGCGCCGCCGAGGCATCGGACGAACTGCGTCCAGCTCAGGCACAGCACGAGGGCGATGGCGGTGAAGGTCGTCGCGAGCGTGATGCCGACGCCGAGCGCGGACGCCCCGGGGTAGAACGACCAGGCGATCGAGGCCGTCGCGAGCAGCACGAAGACGAGGGTCGACTTCGGCACGCGGCGCCAGTTCCACGTCGGCCGCACCTGCGCGACCATGACGACGGCGCCGATCAGCACGAGCGCCGCGATGATGCCGAAGCCCCACCAGCCGAGGAGGTTGCGCCAGAACTGGCCGGCGAACACCGTGAACAGGGCGAATGTCGCGTACGCCGTGATCCAGCGTCGTCGATCGGTGCTCATGAGGTACAGGCTATCGCGGGCTCCATTGCGAACAGATGACGGATGCGGCGTCGGGCTCGATCCCGGGGCCTTGGTAGCTTGGACGCAGACGACCGAGAGGACCCCTCGCACATGTTCACGGCGATCGGCAACACCCCGCGCGACTACGCGTGGGGCTCCACGACGGCGATCGCGGGGTTCCGCGGGATCGAGGCATCCGGAGCGCCGGAGGCCGAGCTCTGGCTCGGGGCGCACCCGGGGTCGCCGGCGCAGGTGCTCGACCCCGACGTGGTCGGGCACGCCGATCTCGCGGCCTGGATCGCGGCGGCCCCCGAGCAGGCGCTCGGAGCCGACCTCGCCGAGCACGGCGCGCGCCTCCCGTTCCTCCTCAAGGTGCTTGCGGCGGCCGCGCCGTTGTCGCTGCAGGCGCATCCCACGCCCGAGCAGGCGCGTGCCGGCTTCGCGCGCGAAGAGGCCGACGGGGTGCCGCTCGGCGCCTACGACCGCAACTACAAGGACGAGTTCCACAAGCCCGAGCTGATCGTCGCGGTGAGCGACACCTTCGACGCCCTGTCGGGCTTCCGCCCGCTGAGCGAGGTGCGGGGCGTCCTCGAGGTGCTGCGAGCAGCGGATGCCGCGGCGCCCGACCCCGACCCCGGCGCACTCGACCTGCTCGAGGCCCGCCTGTCGGGTGAGCATGCGCTCCGCGACACCGTCGAGTGGCTGCTGCGCGACGGTCGCGGCGGCGACACCGGCGAGGCGACGTGGGTGATCGACCGGGTCACGGCGCTCGCGGCATCCGAGATCGCGCTCGCCTCGCCGTACGCCCTCTCGTTCGAGACGGTCGGCGCGCTCGCCGAGGCCTACCCCGGCGACCCCGGCGTCGTGATCTCGCTGCTGTTGAACCGCGTGCGCCTCGTGCGCGGCGAGGCGCTGTACCTCTCGGCCGGAAACATCCACGCGTACCTCGACGGACTCGGCATCGAGCTCATGGCGGCGAGCGACAACGTGCTCCGCGGCGGCCTGACGCCGAAGCATATCGACGTCACCGAGCTCCTCGACGTGCTCGACTTCACGCCGATCTCCGCGCCGTACCTCGCGCCGATCGAGGTCTCGCCCGGTGTCGAGGTGTTCCGCCCCGACGTGCCCGACTTCGAGCTGTACCGCGTCGAGCCCGCCGCGGCGACCGCCCGGGTCGCACTCGGCGGGCCGGCGATCGTGATCGTCGAGGGCGGTGGCGTCACGATCGGCGGGTCCACCGGGGCATCCGTCTCACTCGATCGTGGAGCGTCGGCCTACATCACCCCTGACGAGGGCGAGCTCTCGATCTCGGGCCCCGGCATCGCCTGGATCGCGACCACGGGTTCGGCTGCGCGGGGCGTCGCCTAGGAGGCGACCCGCATTCCGAAGAGCCGGCGGTACGCGGTCGGCGTCGTCTGCAGCACCTTCACGAAGTGATGGCGCATGACGGCTGCGGCCCCGAAGCCCGTGTCGCGGGCGATCTCCTCGAGCGTGAACGAGGTCTCCTCGAGCAACTGCTGCGCGCGCAGCAGTCGCTGACGGTTCAGCCACGCGTTCGGGGTCGTGCCCGTCTCGGCACGGAATCGGCGTGCGAAGGTGCGCGGAGACATGAGCGCCTTCCGGGCGAGGAGGTCGACCGTGAGGTCTTCGTCGAGGTGCTCGACCATCCATTCGGTGATCTTCGCGAACGAGTCGCTGCGGCACTCTGCAACGGGGCTCTGGATGAACTGGGACTGGCCGCCGTCGCGCTGCGGCGGCACGACCATGCGGCGGGCGATCATGTTCGCGGCGCCGGCGCCGAGCTCGGTGCGCACGATGTGGAGCGCCGCGTCGATGCCCGCCGCGGTTCCCGCGCCGGTGACGACCTTGTCGTCCTGCACGAAGAGCACGTCGGCGTCGACGTCGACGCGCGGGAACATCTCGGCGAGCCGCTCCGTGTACATCCAGTGCGTCGTCGCGCGGCGGCCGTCGAGCACGCCGGCACGGCCGAGGGTGAACGCGCCGGAGCACACCGAGAGCACCCAGGCGCCGCGTTCGACGGCGTCGCGCAGCACCTCGGAGACCCGTTCGTCGACGGGCTCGTCGATGAGGGCGGCCGGCACGGCGACCAGGTCGGCGGTGCGAGCGACGTCGAGCCCCTCGTGCACGATGATGTCGAAGCCGAGCTTCGTGGTGATGGGGCCGGGGTCGGCCGCGACGACGTGGAAGTCGAAGGTCGGGCCGCCGGTGTCGCTGCGGTCGATGCCGAACACCTCGCAGAGCACGCCGAACTCGAACGGCGCCATCTGCGGCAGGGCGATGCAGGCGATGGTCTTGAGCACGGCGGCCTCCGTTGGCAGGAATCGATCGATTGCTGTCCACTCTGCCACTTTCGGCAGGATCTGACAAGTCATAGATTTACTGCCATGACCACGATCATCTTCCTCGTCCTTGCGGGACTCGCCATCTGGGGCGTCCTCGCCACCGTGCTCCGCCTCGACACCGATGGCTACGGTCGGCCCGAGATCCGCGACCGCACCCGCCACATCGAGCACCAGCCCACGCGCCCCGCCTGATCCCGTCGGGAGCGGCCCGGTCCCGCTCCCGGATACGATCGATTCCGGCGGGGAGGTACCGCGCCGGAAGGTGGGAACATGAGCTGGCTGGTCACCGGGGGAGCGGGCTACATCGGAGCGCACGTCGTGCGCGCATTCGAGGCCCGGGGCATCGGCGCCGTCGTGCTCGACGACCTCTCGACGGGCAAGGTCGACTTCGTCCCCCACGGGACCCCGATCGTCCACGGCAGCATCCTCGACGGATCCGTGATCGAACGGGCGATCGAGGAGCACGGCGTCACGGGCGTCGTCCACCTCGCCGGCTTCAAGTACGCGGGCGTCTCGGTCGAGCGCCCCCTGCACACCTATCGGCAGAACGTCACGGGCACCGCCACGCTCCTCGCGGCGATGGAGTCGAAGGGCGTCGATCGCATCGTCTTCTCATCGAGTGCGGCCGTGTACGGGACGCCCGACGTCGACCTCGTCACCGAGGCCACGCCGAAGCACCCCGAGTCGCCCTACGGCGAGTCCAAGCTCATCGGCGAGTGGCTGCTCGCCGACCAGGCGAGGGCCGCTGGCCTCCGGCACACGAGCCTGCGCTACTTCAACGTCGTCGGCTCGGGCACGCCCGAGATCTTCGACGTGAGCCCGCACAACCTCTTCCCGCTCGTGTTCGACGCCCTGCTCGCCGAACGCACCCCGCGTATCAACGGCGGCGACTACCCGACCCCCGACGGCACGTGCGTGCGCGACTACATCCACGTCGCGGATCTCGCCGAGGCCCACGTCGTCGCCGCGCGTCGGCTCGACGCGGGCGACGACCTCGAACCCGTCTACAACCTCGGTTCCGGCGATGGCGTCTCGGTCGGCGAGATCATGCGGGCGGTCGCGGAGGTCACCGGCATCGAGTTCGCTCCCGAGGTCGGACCGCGCCGCGGCGGAGACCCCGCCCGCATCGTCGCCTCAGGCGAACTCGCGGCCCGCGACCTCGACTGGCGGATGCGCCACACGCTCACCGAGATGGTCGAGAGCGCCTGGCAGGCCCGCCGCGCGGCATCCGATTCATAACGTCTCCTCAACGTCCCGGCGTGTCGAGATGGCCATCAAGCCTCGACGGTCTCTTGAGGGTTTACCATCTGCGACTTGACTCGCGGGAATTACACCGGTGTAATTGGTCGTGACACACCCTCTGGGTGGTCGGTACAACTGGGTGGGAGACGATATGAGCAATCCTGAATATCGTTCTGGAGTACCTGACGATTGGTTCGTCGATCCTGTCAGGCTGGGCGTTCCGGGGGTTCGCGCAGTCTCAGACGACGACAATCCGTTGGCATGGCAGAGCGACGCGCTGTGCGCGCAAACCGATCCTGAGGCGTTCTTCCCTGAAAAGGGCGGATCGACGCGGGACGCGAAGAAGATCTGCACCGGATGCGAGGTACGCAATCAGTGCCTCGAGTACGCCCTCGGCAACGACGAGCGGTTCGGCATCTGGGGCGGGCTCTCCGAGCGGGAGCGGCGCAAGCTCCGCAAACGAGCAGTCTGAGTCGCTGGGGGGGCCCCCGCCGGCGCCGCCGCCGGGGCCCCCCCAGGAAGGGGCGGCGGCGAGGCGCCGCCCGGCCAACCAAACAA
>NZ_JBHURI010000016.1:0-63419 GCF_042673425.1 Agromyces sp. NPDC056965
CGCGTCGAACGACAGCGAGGGCTGATGCCGTACGGCATCCGCCCTCGCAGCCATCGTCGCGCGCTATCGTGCGTGGGGACCGACGTCCTCGGTGCCGAGCGGTCCGCGGAGGCCGGGAGCCGGCGTGTACTCGTGCGCGCCGGCGTCGGCCACGGCACGGCGGCGATGCCCGTCGATGTCCTCGCGCGTGACCTCGTCGTACGAACGAGTCGCGGCGTTGATCGCGGGGCTCGCCCCCGTGATGCGGAAGACGCCGTCGGCATCCTGCTGGAGCGAGGGGTCGACGCGCGTGAAGCCCGAGGCGGGCAGGTCGCCGTCTTCGGCGGCGCCCCACAGCAGGTTGCCCGACCAGGTGAAGCCCTGGGAGTTCGGCACCCGGGCGAGCGCCCCGGCGTCTCCGACGATGATGTTGTCGGCGATCACGGCATCGTGCGGCTCGATCGGACGGTGCGTCTCGCCGATGATGCCGTCGCCGTTGCCGGCGAAGGTGTTCAGGGCGATGAGCACCCGGTCGGCGGCGTCGTTCTTCGTTCGCGACGTCGCGGGCTCGCCCTCGTAGTGATCGCGCACGGTCCCCGCGCCGATCACGACGGCGCTGCCGGTCAGACCGACGAGCGAGTTGTTCACGATGACGTGATCGTTGCCGTAGATGCGGATGCCGTTCTCGCCGCCGATGAGGTGATTGCCCTCGACGCGTGTGCGGTTGCCGTGCCGCAGCACGATGCCGCCGAAGCTCGATCGGATCGTGTTGTACCGCAGCGTGTTGTCCGAGGACTTGACCGAGATCGCCTCGGGGTCTCCGTTCGCGCGCTCGAAGAGGTTGTACTCGATCAATGCGTTCGCGCTGCTGAGCGCTCGCGGGCTCACTCCGAGCCGGATCGGCTCGCCGCCGTTCGAACCCGCGAAGTGGTGGTCGGCGAAGAGGTTGTGGTGCACGTGCGTGTTGCGCGCCATCGCCGTCGTGCCGGCGCCCTCGATTCCGAGGAAGATGCCGAGCGTCGTCTTGCCGTGGAAGTGGTTGTACTCGACGACGGAGTCGTCGGAGCGCACCATGACCCAGTGCAGGCCTTCGACGTCGGCGAAGGTCAGCTCGTTGCGACTCAGCGTGATGCGCGTGCTGTCGGCCGGGATCTCGAGCGTCGTCGACTGCGTCAGCACGAAGCCCGAGATGACCACGTCGTGCGCATCGGCGAACTCGAAGCTCTGAGCGCCGGTGAAGGTCACCCCGCCGACGGTCTCGGCCGCGATCGTGATCGGCCGGTTCTGCCAGCCGCGCACCCCGGCGATGCGGATCGGTGCGCCGTCGGGAACCGCGTAGACGCCGTCGCGAACCTCGATCGTGGTGCCGGGCCTCGCCGCGTCGATCGCCGTCTGCAGCGCTGCGAGGTCGGAGACCGAGATCCGCGGCGGCGCGGCGACGGGCGGTCGGCCTGCCGGCGGCGCCTCTTCGGCGTACGCCGGTGCGGTGCCGCCGGCCGCGGCGACCACCGCGCCCGCGGCCCCGAGAATCAGTGTGCGTCGTTTCATTCGTCCTCCTCGTCGAGGGTGGTCCCGCCGGAGATCTCCGCCGGGTCGCTCAGGAACAGCTCGATGACGGGCACGAGCGTGTCGGGCCGCTGCACCGGGAGCTGGAGCGTGAGGGTGCCAGCGGGCTGTCCGCCCATCTGGGTGTTCTGCGGCGGGCGCTTCGGGTCGATGTGCTCGACACGGATCTCCGAGGCATCCGTCATCAACTGGGCGTAGACGACGCGATCGGCGAGCCCCTCGAGGTGCAGGTGCTTGTACGGCCACGCGAAGAGGTGCACGTAGAGGCGGTCGCCGCGCAGCGTGTAGCGAGCGTCGACGGGTGGCGCGAACGGTGCCGGGCCGGCGCCGCGGATGGCGCGCTCGTGATCGTCCATCCAGGCGCCGAGGGCGGCGAGCGTCTCGGCCGCGCGCGGCTCGATTCGCCCGCGCCCGTTCGGCCCGACGTTCAGCAACAGGTTGCCGCCCTTCGAGACGCCGTCGACGAGCAGTCGCACGAGGGTCTCGGGGCTCTTGAAGTCGAGGTTGTCGCGGTGGTAGCCCCAGCTGCCGTTGAGCGTCTGGCAGGCCTCCCACACGACCGGCCGACCACCGCGTTCCATCGCCCGCACCGGTTGGTACTGCTCGGGGGTCACCAGGTCGCCCGGAATGCCGAGCCGGTCGTTCACGATGATGCCGGGCTGGAGTTCTCGAATCATCCCGAGCAGGTCTTCGGAGCCCCAGTCGGCCGCACCCTTGCCACCCCAGTAGTCGATGCGGTGCTCGTAGGAGAAGTCGAAGAACAGGTAGTCGATGCGACCGTACGAGGTGAGCAGTTCACGGACTTGGCCGTGCAGATACTCACGGTAGAGACGGATGTCGCGGCCCGCCGCCCTGGTCTTGAACTCCTCGTCGTCGCGCTGCGGATGCGTGCCGTCGACGGGGAACTCCTCATGATGCCAGTCGATGAGCGAGTAGTAGAGGCCGACCTTCAGCCCCGCTGCGCGGCACGCCTCGACATACGGGCCGACCGCGTCGCGGCCGTACGGCGTGTTGGTGATCTTGTAGTCGGTCAGCGCCGAGTCCCAGAGGCAGAAGCCGTCGTGGTGCTTCGCGGTCAGCACGACGTAGCCCATGCCCGCCGCCTTCGCCGCCCGCGCCCACTCGCGTGGCTCGTAGTGATCGGGGTCGAATCGATCGAAGTATCGCTGGTACTCGGCGTCGCCCATGCGCTCGTTGCTCTTGACCCATTCGTGGCGCGCGGGCAGCGCGTAGAGGCCCCAGTGCACGAACATGCCGAGGCGGTCGTGCGTGAGCCATGCACCGTCGGGGCCGAGTGCGGGTGGCGATGCGGGGCGATCGTCGATCGTCGTCATGTGGATGCTCCTGGAGAGTGGGCTGATGCTGGATCCGATGCGGAGACCGGGGAGGGAGTGAGGAGTGCCGCGTGCAGCGCCGCCGCGTCATCGGCCGAGAATCCATGCGCGCTCAGGTATCCGGCGGCTCCGCCCCAGGTGCGGTCCACCAGGGCGAGCGTGTCGCGCATCACCGCGGCCGGGGATTCCGTCGCGAGCATCGCAGCGTGGCGCGATCGCGGGTAGGTGCGGGCCAGCCGCTCGGACGTCGCCCGGCGATCGGCGGCGGGAATGAGGTCGGCCGTGAGCGAGTAGTCGGCCACGACGGCATCCCGGTCGGCACCGACCGCGGAGAGCGCGATCGCGATCGTCAGGCCGGTCCTGTCCTTGCCGGCGGTGCAGTGCACGAGGGTCGGATCGCCCTGCGCGATCACTCGCACGGCCGCGACGAGCTCGGCCGACGAATCCGCCAGGAGGTGTGCGTAGATCTCATCGAGCGAGTAGTCCTCGAGGAAGAACGAGCGCGGAGAGCCCAGGTACAGCGGAAGGCGAGTGATGGGGATGCCGGCGACAGCGGTCGCCGCCTGGTCCACCTCGTCGTCGGAGCGGAGGTCGACGATCCGGCGCACGCGCGCCCGGACCTCGTCGGCGCCACGATCGTCGGCCGCCGCGAGGTGACCGGAACGGAACAGCACGCCCTCGCGGATCCTGCCCTGCGATGCCGCCATCCCGCCGACGTCGCGGAAGCCCACGACACCGGCGATCTCGATGACCATCATCCGTGCTCAGCCCTTGAGCGCGCCGGACGTGAGTCCGCGGGCGAACGAGCGCTGGAACAGGAGGAACACGATCACCGACGGGGCGAGCGCCAGCAGCGAAGCCGCCAGCACGACGCCCGGGGTGACCTCGGGCTCGATGCGCAGGGTGCGCAGGGCGAGCGGCAGCGTATAGGTGGCGCTCGAGGTGGAGACGAGCAGCGGGAGCAGGTACTGATCCCAGATCATCGTGAATCCGAAGACGCCGATCACGCCGATCGCCGGCTTGCACAGCGGGAGGATGATCTGGGCGAACACGCGAAACTCGCCTGCGCCGTCGATGCGGGCGGCCTCTTCGAGCTCGAGGGGCACGTCCTTCATGAACTCGGTCATCACCAGGATCGAGAACGCCCAGGCGCCGATCGGCACGATCATGCCGGCGAGCGTGCCCATCAGGTTGATGTGGAGGAGCGGCACGTCCGCCAGCAGGATCGAGAGCGGCAGCGCGAGGATCTCGTCGGGCAGCATCATGGTCGCGAGGATCGCCACCAGGGCCAGCGCCGAGAAGCGGAACTTCTTGCGGGCGAGGGCGTAGCCCGCGAGCACCGACACGACCACCTGCAGCAGCAGGCCGAAGCCGACGACGAAGAACGAGTTCGCCAGGTAGCCGAGCACGCCGAAGTCGAACGCGACCGCGAAGTTCTCGAGCGTCGGCCGGTTCGGCACGACGCTGAGCTCGGTCGGGTCGGTGACCTCGCTGAATGCGCCGGAGAGCAACGCGATCAGCGGCCCGGCGAACAACGTGACGACCACCGCGTACAGCAGCACCTTCACGCCGATGCCGACGACGGTGCGGCTCTCGGTGAGGCCGAGGGCAGTATCGGTTCCGACGCTCATGCGTCCTTCCTCCTTCGCAGCAGGAGCTGCACCACGACGGTGAGCACGAGGGTTGCGAGGAACAGCAGCACGGCACCGGCGGAGCCGACGCCCAGCTTCTGCTGCTCCAGGCCGAGTTTGTAGAGGAGCGTCATCACGACCTCGGTGGACCCGTTCGGGCCGCCGTTCGTCATCAGGTACACCTCGGTGAACACCCGGAAGCCGCGGATGGCAGCCAGGATGAACAAGATCGTGAACACCGGACGCAGGCCCGGCAACGTCACGTGCACGATGCGCTGCCAGCGATTCGCGCCATCGACGGTGGCGGCCTCGTAGAGCCCCCGATCGATGCCGGCGAGGCCGGCGAGGATGATCATCATGTCGTAGGGACCGCCGCGCCAGATTCCCATCAGCATGATCGACCACATCGCCGACTGCGGGCTGTTGATGTACTCGCTGGGGCCGAGGCCGACGTGGGCGATGATCGAGTTCAGGAACCCGTCGTCGGACGGGTGGTACATGATCCGCCACAGCTCCGCGACGACGGCCATCGGGACCACCACGGGCAGGAAGGCGGCGGAACGGATGAAGGAGAGCTTGCGGGTCTGGCCCTCGAGCAGCAGCGCCAGCGCGAAGCCGAGCACGAGGCATCCCGCGGTCTGGCCGAAGGCGAGGATGAGGGTGTTGATCGTCGCGTTGTGGAAGTCCGGCGACGACAGGATCGTCTCGTAGTTGTCGAAGCCCACGAACTCGTTGCCGAGGTAGGGGCGGACGTTCTCCACCGACATGCCGACCGCCTGGACCATCGGGATGTAGCGGAAGACGAGGAAGAGCAGGAGGGCGGGGGCGAGGAAGGCCCACGGGATCCACCACTTGCCCTGAACACGGTGGCGGCGATGCCGCCGGGCGGGCGGCGGGGACGCGCCGGCCCCCGCCGCTGCCTTCGGAGCGTCGGCCGCGAGCACGGCGTCGGCTACATGGATCGTCACTGCTTGAGGATTCCCTGCGTCAGGAGCTCGGCCGTCAGCTTGCCGTCGAGCTTGGTGAGTTCGTCTTCCACGTCGAGCGAGCAGTCCGCGATGAGCGCGTTGATGGTGTCGGCGCTCATCTGACGGACCGGAGTCCAGCTCGGGATGGTCGGGGCGTAGCGGCCGCTCTCCTGGTACGCGGTCGCGAACGTCTGCCAGCGCGGGTCGTCGCGCACGTCGGCGATGTCGACCGTCTCGTTGACCGGCAGCTGGATGGCGAAGGCATCCGTGCCCTCCATGCCGTACGTCTGCGCCTCGGGGCTGACGTACCAGTCGGCGAATGCGGTCTGGCCCTTCGTGTTCTCGGACCCGGCCATCAGGTAGACCGTGCCGCCTTCGGCGAGCACGGAGGAGTCCTTCGGGCCCTGCGGCGCCGGAACGACCTCGTACTTGTCGGCGCCGAGCACCTTGTCGAAGCGCGGCATCATGTACGGGCCGGTCACGTACATGCCCGCGACGCCGGACTCGAACGCCTCGTTGGTCGGCGGGGTGTCCATGCTGGGAGCGCCCGGCTGCATGACGCCCGCCTCGCACTGGAGGTCCCGGAACCACGTGGTCGCCTCGACGGCCTCGTCGGAGGTCATCGACGGAAGCCACTCGTCGCCGGAGCCGGTGATGAAGTCGCCGCCGGCCGCCCACAGGAAGTTCGAGAAGTACCACGAGGCGTAGCCGCGCTTGGTCGATCCGGGCACCGCGAGGCCGTACGTGTCGGCCTGCCCGTTGCCGTCGGGGTCCTGCGTCGTGAAGGCCTCGGCGACGGCGAGCATCTCATCCCAGTCGGTGGGGGCCTCGAGGCCCAGCTTCGCCAGCCAGTCGCTGCGGATCATGAGGGCGTTGGCCTGTGCCGAATACGGGAGGCCGTAGGTCTTGCCGTCGACGGCCTTGCTGGCCTCGAGCGCCTGCGCGGTCATGTCCTTCGAATTCTCGATCTCGTCGAGGTCGATCTCGCGGAGGATGCCCTGCGACTGCATGGTGCCGAGCTGGCTGACGTCGTTCAGCACGATGTCGGGCAGGTCCTTCTGCCCGGCGCGCTGCGCGAGCTTGATCTCGAAGTCGTCGAAGATCGCGGTGACCTCCGCCTTGTAGCCGGTGGCCTCCGTGAAGGCTTCGACCTGGCGGATCGTCGCGGCCTCGCTCGGGCTGCCGGGCGTGGTGCGGGTCCAGACCTCCAGGGTGGCCTTCTCGTCTTGGGGGACCCCGCTGTCACCGGTGGTATCGCCGCCCTGTGCGGAGCATCCGGCGAAGACGAGGGTGGCGACGCCGACCATCGCGGTGGTCCTCAACAATCTCTGCATTGCGCTGTGCATGGTTTCTCCGTTACTTTGGCAAACGCTTGCCACATTGCAAGACGTCGCTTGCGAACCTAACCTAAAGAGCGTCACACTGTCAACGATCATCGGATGTCTGTCCACGTGTCGTGACATCCCTCCACCAACGATGCAGGAGCACCCCAGATGACCGACCGACTTCGCGCAGCACTCGTGATGGAAACGCGTCGCCGCGACGACGTGTATCCCGAAGCGGTCCTCGCCCGCATCGATGCGCTGGTCGACCTCCGTCGCCCGATCCTCACCCGCGAGGAGCTCGCCGCGGATCCCGCTGCGCTGAGCGAGGTCGACGTGCTCTTGACGGGCTGGGGTGCACCCGACCTCGACGCAGCGCTCCTCGCGTCGGCACCTCGACTTCAGCTCGTGCTGCACGCTGCGGGCTCCGTGAAGCACATCGCCGGCGAGGCGTTCTGGCGATCCGGAATCCCCGTCGTCTCGGCGGCGGCGGCGAACGCCGAGCCGGTCGCCGAATTCGCCTTCGCGCAGATTCTGCTCGGCTTGCGCCGGACCGCGCTCGCCGCTCGGACGTTCCAGGATGAGCGCCGGATCGCAGCTGCCCGGGTCGCCACCGGCGTGGCCGGATCCACCGTCGGCCTCGTCGCGCTCGGCGAGATCGGACGACGTGTCGCGGCGATGCTCGGCACCACGTCCGCCAGGGTGATCGCCTACGACCCGTTCGCCGATCCCGATGAAGCGGCCGCCACGGGCATCGAACTCACGAGCCTCGAGGATGTCTTCGAGAGATCAGATGTCGTGAGCCTGCATGCTCCCCTCGTGCCCGCGACCGAGGGAATGGTCGACGCCGCGCTGCTCGCGCGCATGCGATTCGGGGCGACGATCGTGAACACCGCGCGCGGCGGCATCATCGACGAAACCGCGCTCATCCGCACACTCGCGTCGCGTCCCGACCTCACCGCCCTGCTCGACGTCACCTCGCCCGAGCCGCCCACCGCGGACTCCCCCCTGTACACGCTCCGGAACGTCGTGCTCACTCCGCACATCGCCGGCGCGACGGGCGCCGACCGCTCCGCGATGGGTCGCCTGGTCGCAGAGGAACTCGCTCGATTCATCGCCGGCGAGCCACTGCGTCGCCGGGTCGACCCCTCCGTCATCGACCGACTCGCCTGAGCCCCCTACCGGGCTCGTCACCGGCTCGACGGTGTCCGTTCTGGCAATCGATTGCCAGAGCTGACGTCGTCCATGCGCGTGCGGCGCCTCAAGCGAGCGAACCTGACGGCCCGACGTCGCCCGGTGGACATGACGTGCACGCCGAGCCGCATGAGCGGCGTTCACGCCCTTCGCGGCGAGGCTGGGCCACACCCGGAAAACAGCGAAGGCGCAGGACGGGCGACAAGTGATGCCGCCGTGAAATCCTGCGCCTGCAAAAGCTGGGGTACCTGGACTCGAACCAAGAACAACGGTACCAGAAACCGCCGTGTTGCCAATTACACCATACCCCAATGGCCGAATCCGAAGTTCCGTGCCGACATGTAACTCTAGCCTACGGTGCGGCGCCCACCAAACTGAGCAGCGCTCACCCGGCGGGCGCCGCGCGCGTCACGCGAGCAGCGCCGTCAGACGGTCGATCCGCTCGATCGAGTCGACCTTGCCGAGGATCTGCATGGACTCGAAGAGCGGCGGCGAGATGCGCCGTCCTGAGATCGCAGTGCGCACCGCGCCGAAGGCCACACGCGGCTTGAGCGCGAGCCCGTCGACGAGGGCAGCGCGCAGCGCCTCCTCGATCTGCTCGTGCGTCCAGTCCTCGGCCGGCAGTCGATCGAGCGCCTCGCGCGCCGCGGCGAGCACGGCGGGGGCGTCCGCGGTGAGGGCACCGACGGCGGCTTCGTCGAACTCCAGGCCCGCGGCATCCGTGAACAGGAAGCCCAGCATGCCCGGAGCCTCGCCCAGCAGGGCGATGCGCTCCTGGATGAGGGGCGCGCCTTCGGCGAGCACGGCCTCTTCAGCGGGCGCGATCGGGCTGGAGACGGCCCCGGCCGCCTGCAGGTACGGCACCGTGCGCGCTGCGAAGTCGGCGACGTCGAGCTGGCGGATGTGGTCGCCGTTGATCGCCTCGGCCTTCTTCAGGTCGAAGCGAGCGGGGTTCGGGTTGACGTTCGCGACGTCGAACGCGGCGATGAGCTCGTCGCGCGAGAATACGTCGCGGTCGGCCGAGAACCCCCAACCGAGCAGCGCGAGGTAGTTGATGAGCCCCTCGGGGATGAACCCCCGGTCGCGATGGTGGAACAGGTTCGACTCGGGGTCGCGCTTGGAGAGCTTCTTGTTGCCCTCGCCCATGACGTAGGGCAGGTGACCGAAGCGCGGCACGAACGTGGTCGCGCCGATGTCGATGAGCGCGTGGTACAGCGCGATCTGACGCGGCGTCGACGAGAGCAGGTCTTCGCCGCGGAGCACGTCGGTGATGCCCATGAGCGCATCGTCGACGGGGTTCACGAAGGTGTAGAGCGGCGCACCGTTCGGGCGCACGACGACGAAGTCGATCGTCGACCCGACCGGGAAGTCGATGCGGCCGCGCACGAGGTCGTCGAAACCGAGGTCGACCTCGGGCACGCGCAGTCGCAGGGCGGGCTGGCGGCCCTCGGCGCGGAACGCCGCCTTCTGCTCGTCGGTGAGATCGCGGTCGAAGTTGTCGTAGCCGAGCTGCTTCGGCCGCCCGTTGGCCTCGTTGCGGGCGTCGATCTCCTCCGCCGTCGAGAACGACTCGTAGAGGTGGCCCGATGCCTTCAGTCGCTCGATGATCTCGAGGTAGATCTCACCGCGCTGCGACTGCCGGTAGGGGCCGTGCGGGCCGCCGACGTCGATGCCCTCGTCCCACGTGAGGCCGAGCCAGGTGAGCGCGTCGAGGATCTGCGCGTAGCTCTCCTCGCTGTCGCGAGCGGCATCGGTGTCTTCGATGCGGAAGACGAAGGTGCCGCCGGTGTGGCGCGCATGGGCCCAGTTGAACAGGGCCGTGCGCACGAGTCCGACGTGCGGCGTTCCGGTCGGCGATGGGCAGAAGCGCACGCGGATGTCGCTGCCGGTGGCCGTGGTCGTGGGGTGAGCTGTCTCAGACATACCCCTCAATGCTATCGAGCGGCGAGCGATTCCAGCGCGGCGAGTGCTGCGGCGACGGCCGGCACCCGTTCGGCCCCGCGCGCGGTCACGAGATGGAGCGAGCGCACGTCGGCGCGAGCGGTGGGCCTGGCCACGACGTCCTCGTGCCGCGGCGAGGCCGCGAGCGCGAGCGCCGGCAACAGCGCCACCCCGAGCCCCTGTGCGACCATGCCCTCGACGGCGACGAAGTTGTCGGTCTCGAAGGCGATGCGCGGCACGAATCCCGCGGCACCGGCGAGCTCGAGCAGGTGCCCGCGGCACCGCGGGCAACCGGCGATCCACGGCTCGTCCCGCAGCATCCCGAGGTCGACGAAGTCGGATGCCGCGGCGGGATGCCCGGTGGGCAGCACGAGCCGCATCGGCTCGTCGCCGTAGACGCGCACATCGAGCCCGCGTGCGCTCGCCTGGTGCGGGTCGTCGCGGTCGCCGGGGTAGCTGAAGGTGATCGCGAGATCGGCCTGGTCTGCGCGCACCGCCTGCACCGCCTCGGGCGGTTCGGCCTCGACGTAGGTGACGTCGATGCCGGGGTGGGCGGCGGCGAGCGCCGCGATGAGGCGGGGCACGAGCGTCGCCGAGGCGGAGGGGAAGGCGACGAGTCGCACGCGGCCGGAGCGAAGCCCGCGGAGCTCGGCGAGTTCGCCGGCCGCGGCCTCGAGCGCCGTGGCGACGTCTTGCGCATGACGGGCGAGCACGCGGCCCGACTCCGTCAAGCGGATGCCGCGCCCCACGCGCTCCACGAGCGCGATGCCGGTGCGACGCTCGAACCGTCGCAGCTGCTGGCTCACGGCGGGCTGGCTGTAGCCGAGCCATTCGGCGGCCGCGGTGAGCGAGCCGTGCTCGGCGATCTGGTGCACGACGCGCACCGTCTGCAGGTCGAGTGCTGCGGCGAGGGCGTCGATCGAGGCATCCGACATGCATGAATCATAACCGGAGCGCATGTGTGTGATCATTCACCGGGCCTTGTCGAATGAATCACGCGCGCCGAGACTGGGTGCATGCACCACACTCGCGAGCGGTACGCCGCAGGCCGCGGCTATCTCGCCGCCTGCACGATGGGTCTCCCGGCCGATGTCACACGCGACGCGGTGCGACGCGACCTCGAATCGTGGTCGACCGGAACGGCGTGCGGCGTCGAGTACGGACGGATCCACGACCGGGCCCGGGCGCACGCGGCGACGCTGCTCGGCCGCGCGCCGAGCGAGATCGCCACCGGCTCGCAGGTCTCGGTGTTCGCCGCCATCGCGGCGGCCTCGGCACCCGCGGGAGCGGAGATCGTCTGCGTCGACGGCGACTTCTCGTCGGTGATCGGCCCCTTCCTCGCCCGAGGCGACCTGCGCGTGCGTCACGTGCCGCTCGCAGAGCTCGCGAGCTCCGTGACCGACTCGACGTGGCTCGTGTCGTACTCGCTCGTGCAGTCGGCGACGGGCGAGATCGCCGACGCGGCATCCGTCGCCGCCGCAGCCCGGACGGCAGGCGCACTGACCCTCATCGATTCGACGCAGGCCACCGGCTGGATGCCGACCGACTCGCTCGACGCCGACATCGTGATCTGCCACGCGTACAAGTGGCTCTCCGCCCCCCGCGGCGCGGCGTTCGCCGCGTTCTCGACCCGAGCGGTCGACGAGCTGACGCCCCTCGCGGCCGGCTGGTACTCGGGCGGCGATCCGTGGGCCTCGTGCTACGGACCGGAGCTGCATCTCGCCGCGGGAGCGCAGCGCTTCGACGTCTCCCCCGCCTGGCAGGCCTGGGCCGGCGCGGAGGCGGCGCTCGAACTCGCGGCCTCGCTCGACATGGCGGAGGTGCAGCGCCACGACGTCGGGCTCGCGAACGCGTTCCGCTCGCGGCTCGACCTGGCCCCCTCCGACAGTGCGATCGTCGCGTGGCCGGATCTCGACGGCAGCGACCTCGCCGCGCTCGGCGCCGCGGGCATCACCGCTTCGGGGCGCGCCGGTCGGGCTCGTGTCGCGTTCCACGTGTGGAACGACGACGAGGACGTCGAGCTCGCGGCATCCGCTCTCGGGCGCTGAGCGCGACAGACCGTCGCGGACCCGCCGCGCGCCGCGCTACGCCGCCGAGCGAACCGGGTTCGAGAGCGTGCCGAGTCCGGTGACGTCGACCTCGACGGTGTCGCCGTCGACGATCGGCCCGACGCCGGCCGGGGTGCCCGTGAGGATGACATCGCCCGGCAGCAGCGTGAACACGCTCGACGCGTAGGCGATGATCGAGGCGACCGAGTGCACCATGTCGGAGAGGCGGCCCGACTGCCGGCTCTCGCCGTTCACGCGCGTCTCGATCGTGGCGGTCTCGAAGTCGACGTGCGTCTCGATCACGGGGCCGAGGGGGCAGAAGGAGTCGAAGCCCTTCGCGCGGGCCCACTGGCCGTCGCGCTGCTGCAGGTCGCGGGCCGTGACGTCGTTCGCGATCGTGTAGCCGAAGACGTAGTCGTCGGCGTCCTCTTCCGAGACGTTCTTCGCGATGCGCCCGATGACGACCGCGAGCTCGCCCTCGTGCTCGACCCGCTCGCTCTGCCTCGGCAGCACGATGGCATCGCCGGGGCCGACGACCGAGGTGTTCGGCTTCAGGAACAGCAGCGGCTCCGAAGGTGCCTCGCCGCCCATCTCCTCCGCGTGGTCGCGGTAGTTCTTGCCGACCGCGACGACCTTGGAACGCGGGATCACGGGCGCCAGCAGCTTCGCGTCGGTGAGCTTGACGCGCTCGCCCGTGGGCTCGTAGCCCGCGAACATGGGGTCGGCCTTCAGCACGACGAGCTCGTGCTCCTCTTCGTCGACGATGCCGAATGCGATGGTGTCGTCGTGGCTGAAACGCGCGATCTTCATGCCCTCAGCCTACCCGCGGCGGTCTTTCCGCCGAGTCGCAGGACCGACCGGGCGGCACGCCGCGTGTCGCCGGCGCGCCGCGCGAATCGTCCTGCGACTCGGCGGGTTCTCGCTCAGGAGCGGGCCGGACCGTCGGGGATGAGCCGCTTGCCGAGGCTTACCGCCTCGTCGACCTGATAGCCGAGCCGACGGTAGAACTCGATGACGCCCTCGTTCGTCGACCGCACCTGCAGGTTGAGCTTGGGGCAGCCGCGCTCGGTCAGCAGCCGCTCGGCCTCGGTCATGAGCAGCGCGCCGAGGCGCTCTCCACGACGGTCGGCGTCGACCGCGAGGTAGTTCACCCAGCCCCGGTGGCCGTCGTAGCCGACCATGGCCGTCGCCACGACGGTGCCTGCCGACTCCCCCACGAGGAAGAGCTCGGGCTGCACCGCCAGCTTGCGCTCGATGTCGCGGTAGGGGTCGTTCCACGGCACGACGAGTCCGGTCGAGCGCCACAGGGCGACGACCCGCTCGGTGTCGGCGACCTCGAACGCACGGATGCGCAGGCCGTCGCCGACGGCACCGCCACCGCCGGCGAGTTCCGTCACGCGTCGAGTCGGGTCAGCCAGCCGTGGCGGTCTTCTGCGCGACCGTACTGGATGTCGGTGAGCTCCTGGCGAAGCGAAAGCGCGAGCTCGGATGCCGCGGCCCCTGCGTGCACGATCTCGAAGTCGGTGCCGAGGAGGCGCCCGATGGGCACGACGACCGCGGCGGTGCCGCAGGCGAACGCGCCGACGATCTCGCCGGACTCTGCGCCGCTGCGCCACTCGTCGAGCGCGATGGCGCGCCGCTCGACCGCGTGGCCGCGGTCGGTCGCGAGTTGGAGGATCGAGTCGCGCGTGATGCCCTCGAGGATCGAGGGCGACTCGGGCGTGACGAGCGTGCCGTCGCGCTTCACGAGCACGATGTTCATGCCGCCGAGCTCTTCGAGGTTGCCGGCGTCGTCGAGGAACGCGACCTGCTGGCATCCCTGCTCGTAGGCCTCGGCCTGCGGCAGCAGGCTCGACGCGTAGTTGCCGCCGGTCTTGGCAGCGCCGGTACCGCCCTTGCCGGCGCGGGCGTAGTCGGTGGAGAGCCAGATGTTCACGGGCTCGACACCACCGGGGAAGTAGGCTCCCGCCGGGCTCGCGATCACGTAGTAGGCGACCTTCTTCGCCGGACGCACCCCGAGGAACGCCTCTTTCGCGAACATGAACGGTCGCAGGTAGAGGCTCGTCTCTGGCGCGCTCGGCACCCAGTCGGCGTCGACCGCGATGAGCTGCTTGAGCGACTCGATGAAGATCTCGCTCGGCAGCTCGGGCAGCGCCATGCGGCGGGCCGAGCGCTGCATGCGGGCGGCGTTCTCGAATGGCCGGAAGGTGTGGATCGAACCGTCGGCGTGACGGTACGCCTTCATGCCCTCGAAGATCTCCTGCGCGTAGTGCAGCACCGCGGCAGCGGGGTCGAGCGAGATCGGGCCGTAGGGCGAGACCCTCGGGCGGTGCCAGCCGCCCTTCTCCGACCAGCAGATGTCGACCATGTGGTCGGTGAAGTGGTTGCCGAAGCCGGGGTCGGCGAGGACCGCATCGCGTTCGGCGGGCGTCTTCGCCTGCTCGTTGCGGGTGACCTGCCAGATGAGACCGGCTGCCGATGGGGCCTGGAGCGGGAGGTTGATGGTCATGATTCGCTTCCTTCGATGCGCTGGATCAGTCGAGTGCGCCGATACGGGCGGCGATGGCGTCGCCGACCTCGGAGGTCGTGCGTCTGGTGTCGCCGCGCTCGGCGATGTCGGCGACGACCGCCCGCTGCACCTTCTGCGCGGCGTCCGCCCGACCGAGGTGGTCGAGCAGGAGTGCCACGGAGAGGATCGCGGCGGTGGGGTCGGCGAGGCCCTGGCCCGCGATGTCGGGCGCCGAGCCGTGCACCGGCTCGAACATGCTCGGGAACCGGCCGTCGGGGTTGATGTTGCCCGAGGCCGCGAGGCCGATGCCGCCGCTGATCGCGCCGGCCAGGTCGGTCAGGATGTCGCCGAAGAGGTTGTCGGTGACGATCACGTCGAATCGTGCGGGATCGGTGACGAGGAAGATCGTCGCCGCGTCGACGTGCAGGTAGTCGACCGCGACCTCGGGGAACTCCGCGGCCACGGCGTCGACCGTGCGCTTCCACAGCGAGCCGGCGAAGACGAGCACGTTGGTCTTGTGCACGAGCGTCAGCTTCTTGCGCGGTCGAGCGGATGCCGCGGCGAACGCGTACCGCACGACGCGTTCGACGCCGTAGGCCGTGTTCACCGAGACCTCGTTGGCGACCTCCGCCGCGGTGCCGACGCGGATCGCGCCGCCGTTGCCGACGTAGGGGCCCTCGGTGCCCTCGCGGACGACGACGAAGTCGACCTCGCCGGGTGCCGCGAGCGGGCTCGCGACCCCGGGGTAGAGCACCGACGGTCGCAGGTTCACGTAGTGGTCGAGTTCGAAGCGGAGCTTCAGGAGCAGGCCGCGCTCGATGTTCGCGCCCGTGAGGCGGGGGTCGCCGGGCACCCCGCCGACCGCGCCGAGCAGGATCGCGTCGTGGTCCTTGATCGCGGCGAGGTCGTCGTCGGTCAGCACGTCGCCGGTCGCGAGGTAGCGCGCGGCGCCCAGGGAGAACTCGGTCTGCTCGAACACGACCCCCGACGCCTCGGTTGCCGCTGCGAGCGCCTTCAGCGCCTGCCCGACGACTTCGGGGCCGATCCCGTCACCGGGGATGACCGCGAGCTTGACCGTGTCCACCATGAATTCTCCTTCGTGCGCGAGCCCTTCCAGCGTACTGGCCGCACGCGCGCGTGACACCCGCGGCGTCACTCACTCGTGGGCGGCGGCGCCCTTCGGGTTGCGGAGGGCCAGCACGGCGACGACCGCGGCGGCGACCATGAGCGCGACGCCGATGAGCGAGGTGATGACGACGCCCTCGTCGAAGGCCAGGGCGGCGGATGCCGCGAGCTGTTCACCGATCGCAGCGGGCAGTTGTTCGGCGACCGTGGCGGCACCCGCGAGCGTCTCGCTCGCCTTCGCGGCCTGCGCGGCGGTCAGTTCGGTGGGCAGCACGATCGCGGCGCTGTAGTGGGCGGCGAGGATCGACCCGAGCACGGCCGTGCCGAGCACGGCACCGAGCTCGTACGCGGTCTCGGAGACCGCCGACGCGGCGCCCGCCTTCTCGGGCGGCGCGCTCGAGAGGATGAGCTCGTTGGAGACGGTCTCGGCGGCGCCGATGCCGACGCCGAGCATCACGAAGGCGATGACGACGGGCGCGATCGAGTCGGCGGTCGCGAAGAACGCGATGACCGCGTAGCCGCCGGCCGACAGGAGCAGCGCGATCGGCACGAGCACCCGCGGCCGCACGCGACGTGCGATCGGCACGACGGCGAGGCCGGCGATGATCATCGCGACGAGACCCGGCAGCAGGGCGAGGCCGGCTGCGACCGGCGACAGCCCTGCGATGAGCTGGAGGTGCTGCGATACGAAGTAGAGGAAGCCGACGAGCGCGATGACGCTGAACAGGTTCACGAGCACGGCGCCGCCGAACGAACCCTGGCGGAACAACCGGACGTCGAGCATGGGCGAACGGCTCTTGAGCTGACGCCGCACGAACCAGAGGGCGCAGAACAGGCCGAACACGATCGCCTGGATGCCGAAGCCCGAGACGCCCTCGGTGGCGAGGGACTTGATGCCGAAGACGACGGGCACCATCGCGGCGAGCGAGAGGAGCGTGCTCGGGATGTCGATGCGGCCGGGCGCCGGGTCGCGGCTCTCGGGGATGAGCAGCGGCACGAGGATCAGGAGCGGCACGAGCACGGGCACGGCGAGGAGGAACACGGAGCCCCAGTGGAAGTGCTCGATGAGCACGCCGCCGACGAGCGGGCCGAGGGCGCTGCCGGCCGCGAAGCCCGACGCCCAGATCGCGATCGCGAGTCGGCGCTGCTCGCGCTCGACGAAGACGGTGCGGAGCAGCGACAGGGTCGAGGGCATGAGCATGGCGCCGAAGAACCCGAGCGCGGCGCGCGAGGCGATGAGCGCCTCGGCGGTCGGCGCGAACGCGGCGACGATCGAGAGCACGGCGAAGCCGACCGAGCCGATGAGCAGCATGCGACGTCGGCCGAAGCGGTCGCCGGCGCTGCCCATCGCCACGAGCAGGCCCGCGAGCACGAGCGGGTAGGCGTCGATGATCCAGAGCTGCTGGGCGGCCGTCGGTGCGAGATCGAGGGCGATTGCGGGCAGCGCGAAGCTCAGCACCGTGTTGTCGACCGAGACGAGCAGCACGGGCAGCATGAGCACGGCGAGGGCGACCCAGGCGCGGCGGGGCGCGCGTGCGGCCGGCGTGTCGGGCGCCGTCGCGGCGGGGTGCGTGGTCTCGTTCGCGTGCAGTTCGGTCTGGCTGGTGTCTGTCATCTCAGGCTCGTTCGTTTCAGGCGGTTACTGTACCGTCCAGCTGGTATAGTAACAGACATGCCCCACGCGTCGTCAACCATCCCCCCATCGGCCACACTGGGATCATGAGTCGCCCACCCGCCGCCCGAGAAGCAGTGCTCGACGCCTTCGAGCGCATCATCATCGCCGACGGCGAGCGCACGGCGACGCTCGACGCCACCGCCCGTGCCGCCGGGGTCTCGAAGGGCGGCCTGCTGTACCACTTCGGTTCGCGCCACGCCCTCATCGCGGGCCTCATCGAGCGCCTGCACCGGCTCGTCGACGACGACGTCGCCCGCATCCACTCGGCACCCGATGGCCCGATCTCCTACTTCGTGCGCTCGTCGGTCGACCTCGAGTCGGCCATCGACCACAGCTTCGTCGCCACGGTGCGACTCGCCCAGGGCGGCGATCGCCAGGCCGCTGCGGCGATCGACGCCGTGCGCGGCCGGTGGCTCGAGGAGATGGGCCGCCACATCGACGACCCCGCGCTCGCCCTCGCCATCACCCTCATCGGCGACGGCCTCTACTACCACTCCGCCCTACGCGCAGAGGTCGACGCATCGGCGCTCGACTCCGACGACATCGGCCCGGCGCAGATGGACGAGCTCGTCGCCCTGCTCGAGCGCATCGCGCGCACCGGTCGATAGACGCACGACCGGTCGCTCGACGACGGATGCCCCGGCGCGCACTGCAGGGCAGCGACGCGCCGGGGCATCCGGCCGTTCTGATCGCTATTCGGTGATGTCGATCTCGACGAACAGGCTCGCGTCGATCGCCTCGCGCACGCGCTCGAGCACCTCGGCGGGCACCGGCGAATCGACGGTCAGCACGCTGAGCGCCTGCCCGCCCGCCTCGCGGCGTGCGATCTGCATGCCGGCGATGTTAATGCCGGCCTCGCCGAACTCGCGGCCGTAGACCGCGACGATGCCGGGCCGGTCGGCGTACTCCATGACGATGTGGGTGGTCGCGATCGGCACCTCGAGTTCGAAGCCGTTGACGGCGACGAGCTTCTCGATCTGCTTCGGGCCGGTCAGCGTACCGGCCACCGAGACCTGGCGTCCGTCGGCGAGCGCACCGGTGAGCGTGATGACGTTGCGGTACTCGGGCGACTCGGCCGCCGTGATCAGGCGCACGTCGAGCCCGCGCTGCTCGGCGAGGAGCGGCGCGTTCACGTACGACACCGTCTCGCTGACGACGTTCGTGAAGACGCCCTTCAGGGCGGCGAGCTTCAGCGCGCTCACGTCGTAGTCGACGAGTTCGCCGCGCACCTCGACGTCGAGGCTCGTGAGCGGACCGTTGGCGATGCCGGCGAAGAGCTGGCCGAGCTTCTCGACGAGCGGGATGCCGGGGCGCACGTACGGGTCGATGACACCGCCGGCGACGTTGACCGCGTCGGGCACGAGCTCACCCGCGAGGGCGAGCCGCACCGACTTCGCGACCGAGACGCCCGCCTTCTCTTGCGCCTCGTCGGTCGAGGCGCCGAGGTGCGGCGTCACGACGATGTTCGGCAGGCCGAGCAGCGGCGAGTCGCGCGGCGGCTCCGAGACGAAGACGTCGACGGCCGCGCCGGCGATCGTGCGGGCGACGAGGGCGTCGTGCAGCGCGTCTTCGTCGATGAGCCCGCCGCGGGCGACGTTCACGATGTACGCGGTCGGCTTCATGCGGGCGAACTGCTCGGTGCCGATCATGCCGGTGGTCTCGGGCGTCTTCGGCATGTGGATCGTGATGAAGTCGCTCTGCTCGAGCAGTTCGTCGAGGCTCACGGTCTGCACGCCGAGCTGCTGCGCGCGTGCGGCGGTGATGTAGGGGTCGTAGGCGATCACGTTGGTGCCGAACGCCTGCAGTCGCGCGGCGATGAGCGCACCGATGCGGCCGAGGCCGATGATGCCGATCGTCTTCTCGTAGAGCTCGACACCCGTGTACGTCGAGCGCTTCCACTCCCCCTGTGCGAGCGCGGAGTGCGCGGCGGGGATGTGGCGGGCGAGGCTCAGGATGTGGCCGACGGTCAGCTCGGCCGCCGAGATGATGTTCGACGTCGGGGCGTTCACGACCATCACGCCGGCCGCGGTGGCCGCCTTGATGTCGACGTTGTCGAGGCCGACACCGGCACGGGCGACGACCTTCAGCCTCGGCGCAGCGGCGATCGCCTCTGCATCGACCTTCGTGGCGGAGCGCACGAGGATCGCGTCGGCATCGGCCAGGGCCGCGAGCAGCGCGGGCCGGTCGGTGCCGTCGACGGACCTGATGTCGAAGTCGGGGCCGAGGGCCTCGACGGTGGCGGGCGAGAGTTCTTCGGCGATCAGCACGACCGGCTTTGTCACGAACGATTCCTTCGGGGTGATGCGCGCGCACGACACTGCGACTTGCGGTGGGATGCGCCACACGCCGTCGGGGCGCCTTCGTGCTCACTCTACTGGAGCGCGCATGCCGCCTCGGTTGTGTGACGCCCGAGGCGTCACGAGAGGTCGAGGCCGCCGAGCTGGAAGAACGACGAGATGTCGGCGGCGAGCACCTGCACGAGTGCGTACCCGGCGAGGAGGATCACGACCTGTGCGAGCGGTCCGCGCCGGCGGCCCAGCCAGAACGCGACGCCGAACACGAGCAGCGGCACGGCGATGCCCACCACGAGCAGCGCCCATCCTGCCCCGGTGATCGGGATGCCGAGTCCGTCGGCGTAGATGTTCAGGCCGACGAGGTTGCCGACCGCCTCCCACACGTCGTACGCGTAGAAGACGCCGAACGCGACCGCGATCGTGATCGCGAGCCAGAGCGGGGTGGCCGGCCGGGTGACGCCGCGGTCGACGTCGGCCTCGGTCGGGCCGGTGGGAGCGGATGCCTCGGTCATCTCAACCTCGCAGCAGGAACGGGACGGGGACGAGCAGCACGGCGCCGACGATCAGCCAGATCAGTCGAGCACGCCGGTGGCCCGACGCGAGCCAGAGCACCGCGCCGAACCACAACGGCGCCGCGAGCACGGCGAACCAGGTGCCGAGACCGTACATGAACTGCGCGACGGGGTCGGCGAACAACTGGCCCTCTCCGAGCGCCGCGACCAGCCAGCCGATCGCGTAGAGCAGGTAGATGCCGCCCAGCACGCCGAGCACGACGAGTTCGGCCGAACCGGTCTGCGCCGGGGCATCCGTCGCCGTGCCGGTCGTCGTCTCGGACTCGCCGTCGGACGCAGCCTCCCCCGCATCGGGCGAACCGCCCTCGGCTGCCGGGACCGCCGCGGGCGAACCCACGGCCCTCCAGCCGGGCGCGAGGGTCGGGTCGTCGTCGCCCTCCCAGCGCAGCGCTTCGTCGTCGGGGTCGCGGCTCATGCTCACCACAGTAGCGACCGAACGCTCACGGCACGGGAAGGCACTCGCCCTCGACGGACGGCAGCACGATGCCGAACTCGAAGTCGATGTGCGCCGTCTCCACGGCGCCGAGCGATCCGCCCCCCATGTACGGCTCGTCGTGGATCCTCTCGCCGGAACCGAGTCCCGCGGCCTGCCAGGCCGCGACGATGCGATCGGCCGCCGCGACGTTGCCGTCGGTGACCTCGCGATCGTGCTCGTCGCTCGTCGTGTCGGTGATCACCCCGGTCGTGAACTCGCCACCGAGGCGCAATCGGATGCCGCCCTCGCACGCCTCCTCGACGACCGCGAGCGGGCGTGCCTCCGACCAGATCGCGCCCGCGCCGGCGGCCGCGGCCGCGGTGTCGGCGAGCACTGCGAACTGACGGCGCCCCTCCTCGAGCGACGGCAGCGGCGGCTCCGGCACGGCTGCTTCCCCGTCGTACTCGGACGAGCTCCCGGAATCGGGGAATCCGCCGTCGGGGACGCCGTCGTCGTCGATCGGCTGATCAGTCACTCCGGTGGAGAAGAGGAGCACGATCGCGAGCACGGCCGGCACTCCGGCCGCACCGAGCGCGACCAGCAGTCGCGCGACCACCCCCGGCCAGGCGGCCGTCGGTCGCGCACGCACCCACCAGAGCGCCACCGCGGGCACGACGAGTGCGATCACCGACCACGCCCAGCCGACCGATGCGGCGCCCGGCACGGGGATCTGCACGAACAGGGCGAGCATCGGCAACGACAGCGCGGCCCCGCCGAACGGCACGACGAGCGCCTCAGCCGGGGACGCCCACCGCAGGGCGCGGCACACGACGAGCATCGCCGCCGCGCCGACGCCGCCGGCCGCCGCGGCGATCAGGATCGCCGCCGGCACGAGGCCTCCGAGCACGGGGAGGAAGATCTGCAGGCCCGACAGCACGGCGACGAGCGCGACGAGCGCACCGATCAGGATGCTCCGCGCCAGGAGGAGCACGGCCGCACGAAGCAGCTCGTCGGCGCCGGAACCGGTCGGGACTCGCGGCGGCAGGACGGGAACCGGCGGAGGCGCGATCGTCATCGCACGGCGGCTGCAGCCGCGGCGACGGCCGCTCGGACGAGGTCGGGATCGGTCGCGTCGAAGCCGTCGACGCCGCCGCCCGGACCGCTCGGGCCTCCGCGACTCGCGACGCCCCGCGCCGAGAGATGCACCGCGTCGATGCCCGCGGCAGCGAGGCCGGCGATGTCGTCGACGCGGACCCCGCCGCCCGCCATGACCTCCAGCGCGCCGGAATCGGCCGCCATCCGTGTCAGCACCGCGACGCCGGAGCGGCAGTCGGGGGCCCCGCCGGAGGTCAGCACGCGCCGCACCCCCAGCGCCTCGAGCGCGGCGACCGAGGCGATGGGGTCGGCGCTCGCATCGACGGCACGGTGCACGGTCACGTCGCCGCCCGCCGCCGCCTCGACGAACCGCCGGATGGCCGAGCGATCGAGCTCCCCCGCCTCGGTGAGCGCACCGACGACGACGCCGTCGGCACCGGCCGCGATCGCGGCGCGGATGTCGCGGTCGATCGTGTCGAGCTCGTCGGCGTCGTAGGCGAACCCACCGCCGCGCGGGCGCACGAGCACGTGCACGAAGCCGAGCGCCGACGCGTCGTGCGCCGCTGCCGCCGCGACCTCGATGAGGCCGACCGACGGGGTCAGCCCGCCGAGGCCGAGCGCCTGGCAGAGCTCCACGCGAGCGGCACCCGCCGCCAGGGCGACGCGCACCCCCGCGACATCCTGAACGGCGATCTCGACCGGGAGAGTTCGTGACATTCCCGACACGCTACCCGTTCGCGGAGCGACCGCGACGCACTACCTGCTGCGCCACCCCGCCCGCGCCGCGACCGCCGCGCGCACGAGCTGCGCGTCGGTGCGATCGACCGTCTCGGCGCCGCCGCCCGGTCCGCTCGGCGAAGGATCGACCACGGAGCGTCGGGCCGACAGGTGCACGGCCGCGAGCCCGGCATCGAGCAGCGCCGGGATGTCGACCGCGGCGACGCCGCCGCCGGCCATGACCTCGACGCGACCGGCGGCGGCCTCGTGCATCGCGGCGAGCTCGTCGAGACCCTCGATGCTGCGCCCGGCCGCGCCGGACGTCAGCACGCGGGAGACCCCGAGCGCTGCCACCGTCTCGATCAGCTCGCTCGGGCGCGGGACCGTGTCGATCGCCCGGTGGAACGTCGTGTGCAGGCCCTCGGCCGCGGCGATCAACTCGGCGACGACGCGTTCGTCGACCGTTCCGTCCGGTCGCATCGCACCGATCACGACACCGGCGATACCGGTCGACCGAAGCGCACGGATGTCGCGGACCATCGCCGACACCTCGCGGGCGTCGTAGACGAATCCGCCGGCGCGCGGGCGCACGAGGACGTGCACGACGGCGTCGTGGCCGAGCCCCCGAGCAGCCTCGACGGACTCGAGCACGGTGCCGATCGACGGCGTGAGCCCGCCCGTCACGAGGGCGCTGCAGAGCTCGACGCGATCGGCGCCCGCTGCCATCGCGACCGCGGTGCCGCCGGCGTCCTGCACGGCGATCTCGATCGCGGGAGCGGTCACGATCGGCTGCGCGGTCACGCGGTCACGCGGGCGACGGCGATCGGCTCTCCGCGCAGGGCATCGGGGATCGACACGGATGACCCGGCGCTCGACTGCTCGACGACGGCGTCGCCCGCTCCGAGCCAGCTCACCCGCTCGGCGCCGGCGAGCTCGGACGGCAGGCGGATCTCGCCTGCTGCCGGGTCGATCGCGTGCACGAAGACGTCGCCGCCGCTCGCCGTGTACGAGACGGGTGCGCCGTTGCGGTCGCCGGCCCGCTGCCACGGCCGCGTGCCGTAGACGGCCGCTCCGTTGACGCCCAGCCAGCGCCCCATCGCGCTCATGCTCGCCGCCTGGAGTTCGGGGATCGAGCCGTCGGCGCGCGGGCCGACATTGATGAGCAGGTTGCCGTTCTTCGAGACGACGTCGACGAGCAGGCGCACGAGGGCGTCGCCCGAGAGCGAGTGCTCTGGACCCTCGGCCTCGTTGTAGCCGAACGAGAAGCCGAGACCGCGCGTGGACTCCCACGGCGACTCGATGACGTCGTCGACGTGCGTGTACTCGCGCGTGAGGAAGCCGTGGTACGGCACGCCCCAGCGGTCGTTGACGACACCCGACGGCACGCGCTCGAGGTAGCGCTCGAGCAGTGCCGCGACGGCGAACTCGTCGCGGCCCTTGCCTCCGTCCGGCCAATCGATGTCGTTCCAGAGGATGTCGGGGCTGAACCGCTCGACGAGCTCCTCGAGCTGTGCGGCGGAGTAGCGCGAGAAGCGCTCGTCGTTGCGGCGGTAGCGGAAGAGGTCGGTGTCGGACTCGATCGGCGGGAAGTCGCTGACGTGCCAGTCGAGCGCACCCGAGAAGTAGACGCCGAACTTCGCCCCTGCGGAGCGCGTGGCGTCGTGGAACTCGCGGATGAGGTCGCGGCGGGGTCCGCGGCGTGCCGCGTTGAAGCCCGTCGTCGCGGTGTCCCACAGGCAGAAGCCCTCGTGGTGCTTCGTGGTGGGGATGACGTAGCGGGCGCCCGCCGAGACCAGGGAGCCGACGAAGGCGTCGGCGTCGAACGCCGAGGCGTCCCAACGGTCGGCGAGGTCCTCGTAGCTCGTGCCGGTGCCGTAGACGTCCTGGTGGCGCTGCCACGTGGGGCTGCCCGCGATGCGCACGGTGTTGCCGTACCACTCGGCGTACTGGTGATGCGCGTACGCGTCTTCGGTGGGCACGCCTCGGCCGTCGTGCGGGGTGCCCCACGCCGGCACCGAGTAAAGGCCCCAGTGCACGAAGAAGCCCAGCTTCGCGTCGCGGTACCACTCGGGCACGCCCGCCGTCGGGTAGACGGGGGCGTCGGCACCGAAGTCGGGGCCGATGCGGGTCTCGAAGTTCAGCATGTTGTTCCTGTTCGGGGTGTCAGCGAGTGGTTCGGCGGGTCACGACGGCGACGAGGTCGGGCTCGGGGCCATCGGCATCGAAGGGGAAGACGCCCGGCACGAGGTGGCGGTGCCCGAGTCGCAGCAGGTCCTGGTCGACCCCGCCCGGGGTCAGCGCGAGCTTCCAGCCCTGCGCGAGGTCGTAGAGCTCGGGCTCGAGGTAGCCGATCTTCACGACGACGAGGTCCGCCGCGTGCGGGTCGAGGCCGAGCATCGTGAAGTCCGCGAGGTGGTGGAAGGGCTTGCGGCGCTCGGTGATGATCGCGTGCACGCTGCCCGCCTTGATGACGACCTGCGTGCCGGCGTCGGCGTCGCCGTCGGTGATCGAGAACACCGTTCCGGCGATCGGCACCGGCCCCGAGGGCCCGCCGTCGACGCGGCCGCCGACGAGCACGGCGATCTCCCCGCCCACGCCGGCCTTCCTGGCGACCTCGACCGCGGCCGGGTCGAAGATCGAGGCGTGGATGACGGTGAGGTCGCCCTCGGCGAACTCGGCGCGGTCGAGCAGCTGCCCGAGGGTCCAGGACACGTCGCCGGCCCCGCCGGCGGTCGGGTTGTCACCCGAATCGGAGATGAGGTACGGCCGTTCGTCGGTCGCGGCGAGCGCCGCGTCGATCGACTCGGCGAGGGGCAGGGCGTCGGCGACGAACTCGAAGTCGTCGCGGGCGTCCCAGTAAGCGCGCCCGAGCCGCTCGGCCTCGGCGGCGATGACCTGGCGGTCATCGCCCGTGACGACGACGGCCGCCTGGCAGCGGGGCTCGTCGGCCCAGGCGTAGCCGACCCACACCGCGGCGTCGACGACGCCCTCGGTGCGCTCGACCACGGGGACCTCGGCGTAGATGCCGCGCGCGGGCTCGAGGCGGGTGCTCGTCTTCTCGCCGGGCAGCAGCACCGGCACCTGCAGCCATGCCTTGTACGGGCGGCGCTCGAGCACGTCGGCACCGACGGAGGATCGAAGGCGCGTGAGCAGGTTGAACACCGCTCGCTCCTTCGTGTTCCACACGTCCTCATGCGGAGCCATGCGGTAGCACGTGATGAGGTCGACCGCGTCGAGCAGCTCGCGCGAGACGTTGCCGTGCAGGTCCATCGACGTCGAGACGAGCGTCGCCTCGCCGAGCTCGGCACGCACCGCACGGGCCAGGTCGGCCTCGGCGTCGACCATGCCGACGACGCTCATCGCGCCGTGGATGTCGAAGAAGAACCCGTCGAACGGACCCTGGGCGCGGATGCCGGCGATGATCGCGCGCTTCATCCGCTCGTACGTCTCGCGCGCCACCGCTCCGCCCGGCAGCGACCGTCCGTGCGTGAGCGGCACCCATTCGGCCGCGCCCCGCAGCTCCGATCCCTCGGAGAGGAACGGGTAGTAGGCCATCAGTGCGGCGCCCTCGCGCACCGTGAACGCCTCGTCGCCGCTCAGGTGCGGCGAGAAGGTGCTCGACTCGATCGAGATCCCGGCGATGCCGATGCGGGGTCGCGCGAGGCCACCTGATTCGATGGCGCCGAGCGGCCCCATCCAGATCTCGGATGCCTCCGGGGCGATCGTCTGCTCGTCGTTCATGTTCTGCTCCTCGGTAACTCTGCGTCGAACCCGGCTCACGCCGTCATGCCGACCGGAGATGCTGGTGCTGCGACATCCGCCTCGATGTCGATGGCGGCCGCTGCGCGCTCGTCGGCGAGCGGCCAGGCGAGCGCTGCCGCGCCGAGCGCGACGGCACGACCGCCGAGTCGTGCGGGATGCACGGCGAGTGCGAGTCCCGAGACCGGCTCGTTCTCCGCGAGCGTCGCGGAGAGCGAGGGCTCGAGCACGTCCCAGGCCTCGCGCACTCCCCCGCCGACGACGACCTCGACGACGTCGAAGAGGTTCACGGCGGTGGCGATCGCGAGCGCGAGGGCGTGACCGGCCGCGTCGAAGACGGCGGTCGCGTCTGCGTCTCCGGCCCGTGCGAGCTCGGCGATCTCGACACCCGTGGTGCCGTCGGCGCCGACGCGCTCGGCGTAGCGCGCCTCGATCGATCGGCCGGAGGCGAGCGTCTCGAGGTGCCCGACCTGACCGCACGTGCAGACGAGGTCGCTGTACCCGGGCGTGTGCCCGATCTCGCCGGCCGCGCCGTGCGGGCCGCTCAGGATGCGGCCGTCGATCGCGACCGCGCCGCCGACGCCCGTGCCGAGCGTGATACCGATGGCATGCGCCGAGCCGGCGACGGATCCCCAGCGGAGCTCGCCCATCAGGAATGCGTTGACATCGTTCTCGGCCGCCACCGGAACGCCGAGCGCGTTCGAGAGCTCGGGCCCGATGGCGTAGCCGACCCAGTCGGTGAACGACTCGGATGCCGCGCGCACCGTGCCGCTCGCCTGGTCGATGACGCCCGCGGCGCCGACGCCGGCGGCGACCGTGACGAGCCCCGAGCCCTGCTCGAGCGAGCGGACGAGTGCGGCGGCGGCGGCCGTCATCGCCGGACCGCCCTCGCGAGCGGGGGCCGGCACGACGCCGGCCGCGAGAACGGTGCCGGAACGGTCGCAGAGCACCGCCGAGATCTTGGTGCCGCCGATGTCGAGTCCGGCGACCACGTGCTGCGAAGCCATGGTGGTTCCTGTTTCAGAGTGGAGACGGGCGGTGCTGGTGGAGCGGACGGGCACTACCGACCGCCGAGCCCTGCCATCGCGATGCCCTTCACGAGGTGCTTCTGCAGCACGATCACGAGCAGCGTCGTCGGCACCATCGAGATGATCGCAGCGGCCATCTGGAGGTCCCAGCGCGTGCCCTGGAGGCCCGAGAACGACGCGAGGCCGACCGGCAGGGTGCCGTGGGCGGCGTAGTCGACCGTGACGATGAGCGGCCAGAGGTAGCTGTTCCAGAAGGAGAGGAACGTGAAGACCGAGAGCACCGCGACGGCCGACTTCGCGAGCGGCAGGATGATCTGCAGGAACGAGCGGACGGGGCCGGCCCCGTCGACGCGAGCCGCCTCCTCGAGTTCGAACGGGATGCCGCGGAAGAACTGGCGCATGAGGAAGGTGCCGAACGCTGTGAACGCGAAGGGCAGGATGAGCGACTGGTAGGTGTCGACCCATCCGAACCATTGCATGACCTGGAACATCGGGATGACGAGCACCTCTTGCGGCACCATGAGCGTCGCGAGGAAGAGCACGAAGACGGCGTCGCGGCCCTTCCAGCGCAGGCGCCCGAACGCGTAGCCGGCCGTCGTCGACACGGCGAGCACGACGAGCGTGCCGGTGATCGAGACGAAGAACGAGTTGCCGATGTAGGTGAGGAACGGGCCGTAGGCGAAGACGTCCGCGAAGTTCGACCAGCGCACCTCCGACCCGATGAGGGTCGGCGGCATCGAGAACATCTCGGAGTTCGGCTTCAACGCCGAGAAGAAGGCGTAGACGATCGGCGAGACGAAGATCGCCGCCGCGACGTAGACGGCGATGTGGGCGAAGACGAGCCGCACGCGGCCGCGCTTCGTGAGCGGTTCGCGACCGCCCGAACGGCCCTCGCGCTCTACGGGGGCGTCCGTCTCCGCGTCGTAGACCGCGGTCGCGGCCGGGAGCGTGTCAGTGCTCATAGTGCACCCACTTCTTCTGCGCGCGGAACTGCAGCGCGGTCAGGATGATGATGATGGCGAAGAGGATCCAGGCGGCAGCTGCGGCGAGGCCGAGCTCCTGGAACTTGAAGCCCTGGTTGTAGATGAACTGCACGAGCGGCTGGGTCGCGTTGCCCGGTCCGCCGCCGGTGAGCAGCTGCGGCTGCACGAAGACCTGCAGCGCCGTGATCATCGTCATGATGCTCGCGAAGAACAACGACGGCGAGATCATGGGCAGCGTGACGCTCCAGAGCATCCGGAAGCCGCGGGCGCCGTCGATGCGGGCCGCTTCGATGACGGACTCGGGCAGTTGCTCGAGCGCTGCCGAGAAGATCAGCATGTTGTAACCGAGCCCCTGCCAGACCGACATCATGACGACCATGATCATGGCCCACTGCGGGTCGGCGAGGAAGTTCGGCAGCTCGACCCCGAACCAGGTCTGGGAGAGGCCGTTGAAGAGGCCCTGCGGCTGCAGCATCATCTTCCACACGAGCACGTTCGCGACCATTGGCGTCACGACGGGGATGAAGAAGAGCACCCGGAGCACGCCGCGACCGCGGATGCGGGCGCTGAGCGAGATCGCGAGGAGCAGCGACAACGCGACGCTGATGGGCACGTAGAGCAGGGCGAAGACGAAGGTGTTCCGCAGCGCCGGCCAGAAGTCGGGGCTCTGCGTGAAGAGCTTGACGTAGTTGTCGAGCCCGACGAACGTCTTCTCGCCGAAGGTGGGCCAGTTGAAGAAGCCCATGACGATGGACAGGACGACGGGGACGACCGTGAACAGGGCGAGCCCCGCCAGGGCTGGGCTGACGAAGCCCAGCGCCTGACGGGATTCAGCCCTGGCGAGCGTCCCTCGACGAGGCATCTGCTTGGTGTTCGACATCTCGAGAGGGGTCCTTGCCGGTGGTGCTTATTCGCCGAACTGCTGCTGAGCGGACTCGAGCACGTTCGACATGGATTCCTGGCCGTTGTAGACGCTCACCAGCTGCGGCTGGATGTAGGTGCCGACCTTCGACCAGTTGTCGCTGACGTTCTGGCCCTCGACCTGCTCGAAGGCGCTCGTGAAGACGGCCTCGACCTGGTCGCGGTACTGCTCGTCGATCGACTCGAAGTAGAGCGGCTGCGACGAGACGCGGGCCGGGTAGCTGCGACCCGAGGAGGCGATGTAGTCCTGCGAGTCGGTGCTGAGCAGGGAGCCGAGCACCTTGAGCGCGGCCTCCTTGTTGTCGCAGTCCTTCGCGATGCCGTAGCCCGAGCCGAGGATGAGTCCGAGCGAGCCGTTCTCACCGGTGGGGAGCGTGGTCATGCCGGCGGTGAAGCCGGAGTCGTTGTTCAGGTAGCCGACCGCGTTCCACGTGCCGTCGACGGCCATCGCCGCGTTGCCGCCCGTGTACTGGTTCTCGCCCCAACCGGTGTCGGAGGCCGATGCGACCGGTGCCGCGACCTTCTCGTCGGTGACGAGGCCCGAGTACCAGGTGGCCGCGTCGACGAAGTCGGGGTTCGTGAGGTCGAGCGTGCCGTCGGCCTCGACGGGCTGCGTGCCCGACTTGGCGATCGGGAGCGCCTGCCACTGGAAGTCGCCCATGCCCACGGCGAATCCGTACTTGCCGTCGGTCGTGGCGGCCTTCGCGGTCGCCTCGAAGTCGTCGAAGGTCCAGCCGGCCTCTGGGGCGGCGACGCCGGCGGCGTCGAGCATGTCCTGGTTGTAGTAGACGAGCATCGTCGAGATGTCGAACGGCAGGCCGTACATCGTGCCCTTGTTCGAGAGGATGTCCTCGCTGCCGGGCGCGAAGTCGGCGGGGTCGAGCCCAGCGGTCTTCAGGTCGGCGTCGGTGAGCTCGGCGAAGCCGGCGGTGTAGCTCGAGAGCATGCCCGAGTTCATCCCGGTGACGCAGGCCATGTTGCCCGAGGCCATGTTGGTGGTGAGCTTCGTGAAGAAGTCACCCCACGGCGCCGTGCGCAGCTCGATCTTCAGGTCGGGGTTCTGCTCCTGCGCGATCGCGAGCTGGGCGTTCAGGGCGTCGGTGTCGTCCTGGCTCCCGGCCCACATGTCGATCACGATGGTGTCGGACGACGCCTCAGCGCCTCCGGTGCTGCAACCCGTCATCACGAGTGCGGCGGCGGTCGCGACCGCCATCGCGCCGACGTGGATCTTCTTCATTGAATGTCGCCTCCTCAGGCATAGAGACACATGATTGATCAGTTCTTTCGAGCCTCGAACGAACTTCGTCAACTTGGTGCGTAAAGTCATCATGCCAGACGAGTGAATTCTTCGCCAGCTTTCATCGGATGTCTGTCAGGAATCCTTGATTTTCCGCGGGTCGCTCTCGCCACAGCGCGCAGCCCGTACTAGTCTCAACTTAATTCGACCTCGAAAGAAGCCTATGTCACCGTCGACACCGCAGACGCCCCCGGCACCGCCCCAGCACGCCCGGCAGATCGTCGAGCTCATCGCCAGGGGCGAGGCGAGTTCGCGCAGCGACCTCTCCCGGATCCTCGGCCTCGCGCCGTCGACCATCTCGCTCCGCGTGGCCGAGCTGACCGAGCTCGGCGTGCTCCATGAAGAGGGCGTCGGCGTCTCCAGCGGCGGCCGCCGTCCCCGCATCCTCCGACTCCACGGCGATCGCGGCAGCATCCTCGTCGCCGACCTCGGCGGCGGCCATGCCCGCGTCGGTCGCGTCGATCTCAGCGGGGCGCTGCTCGCCACCGCGTCGATCCCCGTCGACGTCGGCGATGGGCCCGAGGCGACCCTCGCCGCGATCGCCGCGGCCATGCGCGGACTCGCGACCGAGGTCGATCCCGAGTTCCGCGGCATCCGCGGCGTCGGGCTGGCGCTGCCCGGCCCCGTCGACGTCGGCACCGGCGGCGTCGACCAGCCGTCTCGCATGCCGGGGTGGCCCGGCTTCCGGGTGCGCGACTGGCTCAGCCGCGAGTTCGGCGTGCCCGCGGCCGTCGACAACGACGCCAACCTCATGGCGCTCGGCGAACACCGCGCCCAGTTCGGCGCGACCCGTCACAGCGTCACGGTGAAGGCGGGCACCGCCATCGGCAGCGGCATCATCGTCGACGGCGTGCTGCACCGCGGCGCCACCTGGGCGGCCGGGGACGTCACGCACACACGCATCGACGCGGCCGACGACCGGCCGTGCTCCTGCGGCAACACCGGATGCCTCGAGACCGTCGCGAGCGGGGCGAGCCTCGTGCGCCAGATGAACGAACGCGGCATCCCGGTGCGCACGACGGCCGAAGTGCTCGCCCTCGCCCGCGACGCCGACCCGGTCGCCACGACGCTCGTGCGCACCGCTGGCACCTATCTCGGTCAGGTGCTCTCGACCGTCGTGAACTTCTTCAACCCCGACGCGCTCTTCCTCACGGGCAGCATGTCGTCGAGCGAGCCGTTCATCGCTGCAGTGCGAAGCCGCATCTACGAGGGCTGCCACCCGCTCGTCACGCAGCGGCTGCGCATCGAGGCCGCGTCGACCGGCCCGAACGCCGGCCTGCTGGGTGCCGCGCGGCTCGTGCTCGACGAACTGACGTTCAGCTCCGAGGATGCGGTGCCCGCAGTGCGCTGACCGCGGTGAGCCGACCCCGGCTCAGGCCAGCGTCAGCTCGATCACGGGCACCGCGACATCCGGCTGCCTGACCGGAAGCGACACCGTGAGGGTGCCCGCCTCCTCCCCCGCCGGGCGCATGACGTTCGCCACCTGGTCGGGGTCGATGGTCGTCGTGCGAAGCCACGAGCCGTCGTGCAGGAAGCGCGCGTACGAGACCTTGCCGGCGAGCGCCGGCAGGTGCACGAATCCGAGCGGCCAGCTGAACAGGTGCAGGTAGAGGCGGTCGCCTCGGAGCGTGTAGACCCCCTCTCGCGGGGGCGCGTACGGCGCATGGCCCGCCCCGACGATCGCATCGCGGTGCAGCTCCATCCAGTCGCCGATCTCGCCGAGCAGGCTCCGGTCGATCGGCGGGATCGCGCCGCGCCCGTCGGGTCCGACGTTCAGCAGCATGTTGCCGTCCATCGACACCGAGTCCGCGAGCATGCGGATGAGCAGCGGCGCGCTCTTGAAGTCGTGGTTGTCGCGGTGGTACCCCCACGAGCCGTTCGTGGTCTGGCACGCCTCCCAGGTGACGGGTTCGCCATCCCGCACGAGCGGCTTCGTCGGCTGGTACTGCTCGGGCGTCACGAAGTCGCCCGGCACGCCGAGCCGATCGTTCACGAGCATCTCGGGCTGGAGTTCCCGGCAGAGGGCGAGCAGCCCCTCCGCGTCCCAGTCCTCGGGGCCCTTGCCCGCCCACCCCTCCTTCGTCTCGGGGTAAGTGAAGTCGAAGAAGAGGTAGTCGATCGTGCCGTAGCGGGTCAGGAGCTCTCGCACCTGCCCGTGCAGGTACTCGCGGTAGCGCTCCATCGAACGGCCGTCGTTCAGCGCGTGCGCCTCGGGGTCGTCGCGCCGCGGGTGGTTCCAGTCGACCGTGAAGTCGGGGTGATGCCAGTCGATGAGCGAGTAGTACAGGCCGACCTTGAGGCCGGCGGCCCGGGTCGCGGCGACGTACTCGGCCACGAGATCGCGGTCGCAGACCGCACGGGTCGTGAAGTCGGTCAGCTGGGAGTCCCACAGGCAGAAGCCGTCGTGGTGCTTCGCGGTCAGCACGGTGTAGCCCATGCCGGTCGCGACGGCCGTCGCGGCGATCTCCGTCGCATCGAAGCGGTCGGGTTCGAAGTGCGCCACGTACGGCAGGTACTCCGCGTCGGTCAGTCGTTCGTACGTCTGCACCCACTCGTGGCGGGCCGCGCCGCTGTAGGCACCGAAGTGCACGAAGAGCCCGAATCGGGCCGTGTCGAACCAGTCCTGTCGCATGTCGTCCTTCTCGTTGCGGCGTTGCCTCCATCCTGACACACAGACATCGGATGTCTCCCCCATCGGTGTTGCGCGCGGTCGATCACGCCGCGGTGACGATTCCGCGTCGATCCCCCACCCGGGCCCGCATTCCCAATATGCTCTTCGCGGCACTCAACCCCTCGGAAGGACGAACGTGGCAGAGCAGCGCAAGAAGAAGGTCGTACGAGTCGAACCCACTGCGGCAGCAGGCAGCGCCGGCGGCACGACCGTCGCCGATGCGACCGCCGCGCCGACGTGGACGCCGACGCCCGAGGCGAAGAAGCAGGCGACGACGTTCCGTCTGATCGCCGGCGGCCTCTGGCTCCTCGCTATCGGCGGCGAGGCCTTCACCATCTTCTGGGTGCTGCGTCAGGCGCCCGTCAACATGGTGCTGCTCATCATCCTGATCGTCGTGATCGGCGCGCTCGCGATCGGCGGCTCACTGCTCTGGAAGAAGGCAAACCGCCTCGACCCCGCGTCGAAGGAGGACAAGGTCCGCTTCTTCGTGCAGAACCAGCTCGGCGCGATCATCGCCGTCATCGCGTTTCTGCCGCTCATCATCCTGATCTTCACGAACAAGGACATGGACGGCAAGCAGAAGGCGCTCGCCGGCATCATCGCGATCGTCATCGGCGGCGGCGCCCTCGCCCTCGGCATCGACTACGCCCCGCCGTCGGTCGAGCAGTACACCCAGGAGTCGAACACGATCGAGCAGCTCACCGGCCAGGACCTCGTGTACTGGACCAAGTCGGGCTCCGTGTTCCACGTCTGCGCCGAGGTGCCCGACGTCAACAAGGAATCGAAGGACGGCCAGATCTACGAGGGCACCGTTGCCGACGCGCACGCCGCAGGCAAGGATCGCCTCGTCAGCTACTGGGAGCGCGAGGCCGTCAACTACTGCGGCTACTCGCAGGAGCAGGTCGATGCCGTGGCGAACAGCGCGGAGTCCGACTCGGAGGAGCCCGCCGAGGCGCCCGAGGAGACCCCCGCAGCGGAGTAGCTGCCGGCCGATGCACTCGACGAAGGCCCGCCCGGGACCCGGGCGGGCCTTCGGTGCACTCGACAGGTCAGAACACCGGCGTGCCGCCCCGCACGAGCCGCCAGTTCTCGACGTGGAACGTCGCCGGGTCGATCGTGCCCGCTGCGGAGGCGTACGAGACGATCGCCTCGCGGATCGCGACCTGCGCGTTGTAGACGACCGGAGCGGTCGCGATGTGCGGGAACCCGCCGCCTCCCGATTGCCTGTAGTTGTTGACCGCGACGAGGAACTGCCGGTCGGGCGCGACGAGGACCCCCTCGTACGACATCCCGACGATGCGCGACCCCAGCGGCTGCGAGATGTCGACGGCGTAGTCGATGCCCGAGAACTGGTCGTAGTTGTAGTCGGGCGTGTTTCCGGCGTTCGTCCACGACGCGGGCGCGACCGGTGCGTCGGGGGCCACCTGGGTGAAGTACTTCGCCGAGTACTCGAGGTAGTCCTTGATCTGCGCGCCGGTGAGGACCGAAGCCATGAGCGTGTTGTCGTAGATGTAGAGCCCAGCGACATCCTTGATCGTCACGGCACCGGCCGGGAAGGTCGCCCCGCGGTTGAACGGCGCCGCGATCGAGATGATCGGGAGCCCCGCCTCGGGCGTGCCCGCGACCGCAGTCGCCACCGTCGCAGTCTGCACGACGTTGACGTAGTCGAGGATCGCGGTGTCCTTCCAGCACGCCTCGGCCGCCGACATGGCCTCGGTCGACGTCGCGACCGTCTGGTTGACGTAGGCCACGACGGCGTCGTGCTGCGCGCGGATCACCGCCACGAGCGCCGGGTCGTCGACGACGGTGTTCGTGTTCACCGTGAGCGCCGAACTCGAGACGACCGACCACGAGCCCCGCTCGAACTCGAGGTCGAGATCGAAGACGCTCACGCGCTGCCCCCAGTTCTTGGGCTCGCTCATCACGACCTGCTTGCCGGTCGCCGTGTTCGTGACGAAACGCTCCGGCACCTCGCGGTGGGCGTGCCCGAAGAGGATCGCGTCGATGCCGGGCACCTGCTCCGCCATGAGCGCCGCCGCATTCTCGACCGGAAGGTCGCCGCCGTACGACGACGTGCCACTGTCGCCCGAGTGGGCGCTCACGACCACGATGTCGGCGCCGGCGGCACGCATCACGGGCACCCAGCGCGCCGCCGCCTCGACGAGGCCCTCCACCTCGATCTTGCCGCTGACGTTCGCCTTGTCCCAGATCACGACACCGGGATTGGTGAGACCGAGCACGCCGACGCGGACGGGCGGCAGGCCCTTCACCTTCATCTTCTTGATCGTGTACGGACGGTACGCGGGCACCTTCGTGCCGGCGTGCACCGCGTTCGCCGCGAGCACCTCGGCGTCCATCTGCGAGATCCAGTTGTCGAGGAACTCGAGGCCGTAGTTGAACTCGTGGTTGCCGAGCGCGACGGCGTCGTACCCGATCGCGTTCATCTGCGCGGCCATGGGATGGATCGCACCGGTCTCGGTGACGGGCTCCACCGTCGCGTAGTAGAAGCCGAGCGGCGTGCCCTGGATCGTGTCACCGGCGTCGAAGAGCAGCGTGTGCTCGCGCCCGCGGTCGGCCCGGATCTGGTTGACGACGCTCGAGACGCGGGCGAGCCCCACCACGTTGCCGGCGCTGTCGCTGAACGCGGCGTCCTTGTAGTAGTCCCAGTTGACGACGTTGCAGTGCAGGTCGGAGGTGCCCATGACCGTGATCGTCAGCGACTTGCCCTTCGGCACGGCATGGGCGGCCTGGGCAGCGCCGGGCCAGCCTGCCGCTGCGAGGGCTCCGGCCGCGGAGATGCCGACGAGCACGTTCCGTCGGCTGAGACCGGATGTCTCGGGCGGGGCGTCGTCGGGTACGGCGCACGAGCACCAGCGCGGTGTGGGTTCGGGGTGGTGGTGGTGTGAGAGTTCGCTCATGGCACCACATGCGACCACACCCGGCACCCTCGTGACAAGGGTTTCGCCGCAACGCGCGCTGCTCATTCGTGCACGGCGCGAGAACGGCCCGCCCCGGAGCATCCGGAGCGGGCCGTTCAGCGCTGCGCTGCAGCGTGGTTGGTGGCTGCGACTAGCGCGCGACCTCGCCGTCGACGTAGTCGTCGTCGTTCGAGGCGTTCCAGGCGAAGAGCTTGCGGAGCTCGCGGCCGGTGGCCTCGATCGGGTGCGCCTCGCCCTTGGCACGGAGCTCGAGGAACTCCTTCTGGCCGTTGTCCTGGTCGTCGATGAAGCGCTGCGCGAACGCGCCCGACTGGATGTCGGCGAGCACGGCCTGCATGTTCTCCTTGACGTGCGGGTCGATGACGCGCGGGCCCGAGACGTAGTCGCCGTACTCGGCCGTGTCGGAGACCGACCAGCGCTGCTTGGCGATGCCGCCCTCCCACATGAGGTCGACGATGAGCTTCAGCTCGTGGAGCACCTCGAAGTAGGCGACCTGCGGCTGGTAGCCGGCCTCGGTGAGGGTCTCGAAGCCGTACTGCACGAGCTGCGAGACGCCGCCGCAGAGCACGGCCTGCTCGCCGAACAGGTCGGTCTCGGTCTCTTCGGTGAAGGTCGTCTTGATGCCGCCGGCGCGCAGGCCGCCGATCGCCTTGGCGTACGAGAGCGTGAGCGGCCAGGCGCTGCCCGACGCGTCCTTCTCGACGGCGACGATCACGGGCACG
Organism: Agromyces sp. NPDC056965; assembly: GCF_042673425.1. Lineage (NCBI taxonomy): Bacteria > Bacillati > Actinomycetota > Actinomycetes > Micrococcales > Microbacteriaceae > Agromyces > Agromyces sp. NPDC056965. Next base: position 36,706 of record NZ_JBHURI010000016.1, read on the forward strand.
CCGCGGCCGGCCTCGTACTCGCGACGCACGGTGTGGCCCGGGCCCTTGGGGGCGACCATGACGACGTCGACGCCCTCGGGCGCCTCGATGTAGCCGAAGCGGATGTTGAAGCCGTGACCGAACACGAGGGTCTTGCCCTCGGCCAGGTTGTCCTTGATGGACTCGGCGTAGATGTGGCGCTGGTACTGGTCGGGGGCGAGGATGACGATGACGTCGGCCCAGGCGGCCGCGTCGGCGACGCTCTTGACCTCGAAGCCGGCCTCTTCGGCCTTGGCCTTCGACTTCGAGCCCTCCTTGAGTCCGATGACGACCTCGACGCCCGAGTCGCGGAGGTTCTGCGCGTGCGCGTGGCCCTGCGAGCCGTAGCCGATGACGGCGACCTTCTTGCCCTGGATGAGGGCGAGGTCGGCGTCCTTGTCGTAGTAGATCTCAGCCATGATGCTGTCTTTCTCCTTGATCGGGGATGGTGCAGTTCGTGAAAACGGTCAGTTCTTGAAGACGCGCTCGGTGATGGACTTGCCGCCACGGCCGATCGCGAGAAGGCCCGACTGGGCGATCTCCTTGATGCCGTAGGGCTCGAGCACCTTGAGGAACGCGGTGGTCTTGCCGGAGTCGCCGGTGACCTCGATCACGAGTGCGTCGGTCGACACGTCGACGACGCGGGCACGGAAGAGGTTCACCGCCTCGAGCACCTGCGAGCGGGTCGTGTTGTCGACCCGCACCTTGATGAGCAGGTGCTCGCGCTGCACGGCCTGTGCAGGGTCGAGCTCGACGATCTTGATGACGTTGACGAGCTTGTTCAGCTGCTTCGTCACCTGCTCGAGCGGCAGTTCCTCGACGTCGACGACGACCGTGATGCGGCTGAGCCCCGCGATCTCGGAGTGGCCGACCGCGAGCGATTCGATGTTGAAGCCGCGGCGGGCGAAGAGCCCCGCGACGCGGGTCAACAGGCCGGGCTTGTCCTCGACGAGGAGCGAGAGCACGTGTGTCGACATGGTCAGTCCTCCTCGCTGAATGCCGGCGAGTGATCGCGGGCGTACTGGATGTAGCTGTTCGAGACGCCCTGCGGCACCATCGGCCACACCATCGCGTCGGCCGAGACGACGAAGTCGATCACCACGGGGCGGTCGTTCGTCTCGAGCGCGAGCTTGATGGCGTCGTCGATCTCCTCTTCTTTCGTGACCCGGATGCCGAGCGCGCCGTAGGCCTCGGCGAGTGCCACGAAGTCGGGGATGCGCACGCTGTCGTGCCCCGTGTTCAGGTCGGTGTTCGAGTACCGGCCGTCGTAGAACAGGGTCTGCCACTGGCGCACCATGCCGAGCGAGGAGTTGTTGATGATCGCGACCTTGATCGGGATCTTGTTCAACGTGCAGGTCGCGAGCTCCTGATTGGTCATCTGGAAGCATCCGTCGCCGTCGATCGCCCAGACCACGCGGTCGGGTTCGGCGACCTTCGCGCCCATCGCGGCTGGGACGGCGTAGCCCATCGTGCCGGCGCCGCCCGAGTTCAGCCAGGAGTTGGGGCGCTCGTACTTGATGAACTGCGCGGCCCACATCTGGTGCTGGCCGACGCCCGCCGCGTAGACCGCCTCTGGGCCGGTGAGCTCGCCGATGCGCTGGATGACCTGCTGCGGGGCGAGCAGTCCGTCGGACGGCGTCGAGAACCCGAGCGGGAACTCCGCCCGGAGCCCGTCGAGCGTCGCCCACCACTCATCGAGGTCGGGGGTGCCGGACGCGACGGCGTCGCGGTAGGCGGCCTCGAGGTCGACGAGCACGTCTTTCGCGTCGCCCACGATCGGCACGTCGGCGACGCGGATCTTGGAGATCTCGGCCGGGTCGATGTCGACGTGCACGACCTTGGCGTTCGGTGCGAAGAGCGCGGCCTTGCCGGTCACGCGGTCGTCGAAGCGGGCGCCGAGGGCGATGAGGAGGTCGGCCTCCTGGAGCGCGATCACGGCGGGAACCGTGCCGTGCATGCCCGGCATGCCGAGGTGCTGCTGGTGCGAGTCGGGGAAGGCCCCGCGCGCCATCAGCGTCGTCACGACCGGGGCGTTGGTCGTCTCGGCGAGCGCGAGCAGCTCCTCCGATGCACCCGAGCGGATGACTCCGCCGCCCACGTACAGCACGGGGCGCTTGGCCTCGGCGAGCAGCTGGGCCGCGGCCGCGACCTGCTTGCCGTGCGCCTTCGTGATCGGCCGGTAGCCCGGCAGGTCGATCTTCGGCGGCCAGCGGAAGACCGCCTTCGCCTGCTGCGCGTCCTTCGTGATGTCGACGAGCACGGGGCCCGGTCGGCCGGTCGAGGCGATGTGGTACGCCGCCGCGATGGTCGCCGGGATCTCCGAGGCATCCTTCACCAGGAAGGAGTGCTTCGTGATCGGCATCGTGATGCCGACGATGTCGGCCTCCTGGAAGGCGTCGGTGCCCATGAGGTTCGAGAACACCTGGCCGGTGATCGCGAGCATCGGCACCGAGTCCATGTGGGCGTCGGCGATGGCGGTGACGAGGTTCGTCGCGCCGGGGCCCGACGTCGCGATGGCGACGCCGACCTTGCCCGACGAGGAGGCGTACCCCTCGGCTGCGTGGCCGGCGCCCTGCTCGTGGCGCACGAGGATGTGCCGGAGCTTGTTGCTGTCGAGCAGCGGGTCGTAGACGGGGAGGATCGCGCCGCCTGGGAGGCCGAACACGTCGGTGATGCCGAGCATCTCGAGTGAACGGACGACCGCCTCGGCGCCCGTGATCTCGACGGGAGCGCCGGAGGGCACGGTGGCGGGCGATGGCACGGGACTGGATTCCGTGGTCATTCGGTTCCTGTTCTGGTGGACGGTGTGTGCGGGAGACGCAGCACTCAGCCCGTCGTGGCGCCTTCTGCGGCGGAACGCACGAGCTTCGAGTACTTCGCGAGGACGCCACGGGTATAGCGCGGGGGAAGCGGAGCCCAGCCTTCACGGCGGGCAGCCAGCTCGGCATCATCGACAAGTAGGTCGATGGAACGAGCTGCGATATCGACCCGTATGAGATCACCATCGCGCACGAAGGCGATGGGACCTGCGTCCACCGCTTCGGGTGCCAGATGGCCGATGCAGAGGCCGGTTGTGCCGCCTGAGAATCGACCGTCCGTCAAGAGTAGTACATCTTTTCCGAGACCGGCGCCCTTGATGGCTGCGGTGATGGCGAGCATCTCGCGCATGCCGGGCCCGCCCTTGGGACCCTCGTAGCGGATGACGACCACGTCGCCGGCCTTGATCTCGCCCGCCGTGAGCGCGTCCATCGCGGCCCGCTCGCGCTCGAACACGCGGGCAGGGCCCTCGAACGTCGCGGCGTCGAACCCGGCGGTCTTCACGACCGCGCCCTCGGGTGCGAGCGAACCGTGCAGGATCGTGAGGCCGCCGGTCTCGTGGATGGGGTTGTCGAGCGTGCGGAGCACCTCGCCGTCGAGGGGCGGGAGGTTCAGCTGCTCGAGGTTCTCGGCCATCGTCTTGCCGGTGACCGTGAGCACGTCGCCGTGCAGCAGGCCGGCGTCGAGCAGCGCCTTCATCAGCACGGGGACTCCGCCACGACGGTCGACGTCGTTCATGACGTACTTGCCGAAGGGCTTCAGGTCGCCGATGTGCGGCACCTTCGCGCCGATGCGGTTGAAGTCGTCGAGGGTGAGGTCGACCTCGGCCTCGCGGGCGATCGCGAGCAGGTGCAGCACGATGTTCGTCGAGCCGCCGAGCGCCATGCCGACCGCGATGGCGTTCTCGAACGCCTTCTTGGTGAGGATCTGACGGGCCGTGATGCCGTGCTTCAGCAGGTTGACGACGGCCTCGCCCGAGCGGTGCGCGTAGTAGTCGCGGCGGCGGTCCGCGGAGGCCGGAGAGGCCGACCCCGGGAGCGAGAGGCCGAGCGCCTCGGCGACCGAGGCCATCGTGTTGGCGGTGTACATGCCGCCGCAGGCACCTTCACCCGGTGCGAACGCGCACTCGATGCGGTGCGCGTCTTCAGCGCTCATCGTGCCGGCCTTCACCGCGCCGACCGCCTCGAACGAGTCGATGATCGTGATGTCCTTCTCGGTGCCGTCGGACAGGCGCACCCATCCGGGCGCGATCGAGCCCGCGTAGAGGAAGACCGACGCCAGGTCGAGACGGGCGGCCGCCATGAGCATGCCCGGGATGGACTTGTCGCAGCCCGCGAGCAGCACCGAGCCGTCGAGGCGCTCGGCCTGCATGACGACCTCGACCGAGTCGGCGATGACCTCGCGCGAGACGAGGGAGAAGTGCATGCCCTCGTGGCCCATCGAGATGCCGTCGGAGACGGAGACGGTGCCGAACTGCAGCGGGTAGCCGCCACCGCCGTGCACGCCCTCCTTCGCGGCCTGCGCGAGACGCGCGAGCGAGAGGTTGCAGGGGGTGATCTCGTTCCAAGAGGACGCGATGCCGATCTGCGGCTTGTCCCAATCGGCATCTCCCATGCCGACGGCGCGGAGCATGCCCCGGCTGGTCATTGCTTCGATACCGTCGGTGACGGTGCGGCTACGAGGTTTGGGATCGAACTCCGACATGCATCGAGTCTATGGCCAGCGCGAGGGGCCCCCGTGCGTCGTTTCACGGGCTTCGGCGAGGCGCTCGAGCAGATCGGCGACGTCCTCCGGACTGCGCACGCGGTGGGCAGCGAGCGACCTGCCCTGACCCACCTTGACGCCCAGGTCCTCGGATTCGAGGGCGGCGAACGCGTCTTCGTCGGTGACGTCGTCGCCGACGTAGATGACGGCGCTGGCACCCGCGTGCTGACGGAGCCGGTTGAGCGCCTCCCCCTTGTCGCTCGGGCGCACCGAGAACTCGATCACGCCCTTGCCGCCGCGCACGGTGAGCTCGGGGATCTCGGCTTCGACGCGTGCCCTGGCTGCCACCTGCAGGTCGCTCGCGGCGTCGGGTGCGACCTTCCGCGTGTGCAGCGCGAGGCCGGCCGGCTTCCACTCGACCCATGCGCCGTCGACGCCCGAGGCGATCTCGTCGAGCACGCGGGTGAGGTGTTCGAGGGCCGCGAGCTCGCCGTCGCGGAGGTCGATCGTGACGCCTCCCCCGTCGAGCTGCAGCTCGACCCCGTGCGATCCGCTCATGAGCGTTCCGGCCGGCGGGTCGGCGACCTCCTTCAGGCTCTCGAGGGCTCGCCCCGAGACGATCGCGACCCGGGTGTCGTCGGTCGCGGCGAGGCGTTCGATCGCGGCACGGGCGCGACCCGTCGCGCGTGCGTCTTCGGGCCGGTCGACGAGCGGTGCGAGCGTGCCGTCGAAGTCGAGGGCCACGAGCAGCCGATCGGTGCCCGCCAGGCGTGTGATCGCGGCATCCAGCCCATCGGGGACGCCGGATGCGATGATGCCGGCGCCGGTGAGGGTCTTCAGGAAGGTCGACGACCACTTCGCGACGTCGTTCTCGCGCACGCGCCGCCGGAGTGCCCGCATGCGTCGGGCGCGCTCCTTGCGCGGCATCTGCGCCGCCTCGACCATCGCGTCCTTCAAGCCCTCGATGTCGTGCGGGTTCACGAGGATCGCCTGGCGGAGTTCGTCGGACGCCCCGGTGAACTCGCTGAGCACGAGCACGCCGTCGTCGTCGAAGCTGCAGGCCACGAACTCCTTCGCGACGAGGTTCATGCCGTCGCGGAGCGCGGTCACGAGCATGACGTCAGCGGCGAGGTAGAGGGCCACCATCTCCTCGCGCGGGTAGCCGTGATGGAGGTAGGCGATCGCCTGGTGGCCGAGCGTCGAGTAGTCGCCGTTCAGGCGCCCGACCATGAGCTCGATCTCGTCGCGCAGCTGGCGATAGGTCTCGACGCGTTCGCGCGACGGACTCGCGACCTGCACGAGCGTGACGTCCTCGACCGAGAGCCGTCCGTCGCGCAGCAGCTCGCCGAACGCCTTCAACCGGTGCCGGATGCCCTTCGTGTAGTCGAGGCGGTCGACGCCGAGCATGATCGTCTCGGGGTTGCCGAGGCTCTCGCGGATCTCGTGTGCGCGCGCCTGCACGTCGGGGCGCCGCGCGAGCTCCTCGAAGCCGGCCGAATCGATCGAGATCGGGAACTGGCGGGCGACGACGCGCCGCACCTCGCCATCGGGGCCGGGCACGTCGATGACGCTGCCGCGCGTCGCGTAGCCGAAGAGCCGACGCACCGCACGACTGAAGTTGCCGGCATCGGCGGCGCGCTGGAACCCGATGACGTCGGCGCCGAGCAGGCCGTCGAGCACCTGCCGTCGCCACGGCAACTGCGAGTAGATGCCGTATGCCGGGAACGGGATGTGGTTGAAGAAGCCGATCACGAGGTCGGGGCGCTTCTCGCGGAGCATCCGCGGCACGAGCTGCAGCTGGTAGTCCTGCACCCACACGACCGCGCCGGGCGATGCCGCGCGCGCAGCGGCCTCGGCGAAGCGGCGGTTCACCCGGACGTAGGCGTCCCACCACTCCCGGTGGTACGAGGGCGGCGCGATGACGTCGTGGTAGAGCGGCCAGAGGGTGTCGTTGGAGAAGCCCTCGTAGTACTCCTCGAGCTCCGACTCCGAGAGCGGCACCGGGATGATGTTGATGCCGTCGTACTCGAACGGGTCGAACTCGCGATCGGCGACGCCGGCCCAGCCGACCCAGGCGCCGTCGGCGGCGCGCATGACGGGTTCGAGGGCGGTCACGAGCCCGCCGGGCGAGCTCTTCCACGTGGTCTCCCCGTCGGGGCCCTGCAGGTAGTCGACCGGCAGCCGGTTCGAGACCACGATCATGTCGTAGGCGGCGTCGACGTAGAGCTCGTCGCGTGATGGTTCAGGGGCGTTCATGAGCGGATGTCCCTCCTCGCGCTCCGCTCAGGCTAACAGTCGACGCGAACCGCCTCCGCTGTCGGCGGCAGGTGGGAGCATGCGGGCATGGAGATCACACGAATCCAACCGGCCGGTCTCGTGGTGAGCCCGGCGTTCAGCCACGTCGCGATCGTGCCGGCAGGCGCGACCACCGTCTACGTCGGCGGTCAGAACGGGGTCGACGAGACGGGTGCCGTCGTCTCCGACGACGTCGCCGCCCAGTCCGTCAGGGCCATCGACAACGCCGCCATCGCGCTCGAGGCCGCAGGGGCCTCCCTCACCGATGTCGTGCAGTGGACGGTGTTCATCGCCGAGAGCGCCGACCTCGGCGCCGCCTACGGGGCGATCGCGCCGAGACTCGCCGGGGCCGGGGCCCCGCCGCTCGTCACGGCCGCCCTGGTCGCGGGGCTCGGCGTACCCGGGGCCCTCATCGAGGTGAGCGCGATCGCCGCGCTGAACCCCGACTGACGCCCGGCGCCGCCGCTCCGACCCCGGCACTCTGTGCCGGGGCGGAGCCGGGCGCTACCCGAGGGCGGCCGAGGCGAAGCCGATCGAGCGGATGCCTCGGCGCCGGCCGACGACGAGCGTCGTGCCGAGCACGCCCACGAGACCGAAGACGACGAGCACGCCGGCCGCCATCGCGACGGACCCTCCCGCTGCGCCCGAGACGATGAACTGCATTCCCTGCACCGCCCACGTGAGCGGCAGGAACGGGCTGATCGCCTGGTACGGCCCGCTCAGCACCTCGATCGGGTAGAGACCTCCCGCTGCGGTGAGCTGCAGCGCGACGAGCACGAGCGAGATGAGCAGGCCTGCCCGGCCGAGCCAGACCGTCAGGAACGCGTGCAGCGAGGTGAACACGAGGGCGAGCAGGGCGGCGAACGCGAGCGTCTGCGGCAGCAGGCTCCACGTCACGCCCATGACGCCGTGCAGCAGCAGCACGACGGCGACCGCCTGCGCGAGGGCGATGAGGCCGGCCCGAGCGAGGGTGCGCCAGACGAGCCCGCCGGTCGAGGCGGTGGAGCGCAGCGCCTCACGCCCGAAGGGGCGGAACACGAGGAAGAGCGCGAGCGCACCGAGCCACAGGCCGACCGGCACGAAGAGCATGCCGATGACCTCGCCGACGCCGGCGATCTCGTGGTCGCGGGTCGCGTCGACCGTGACCGGTTCGGCGATCACCTCTGCGGTCTTCGAGGCGTCGATGTCGGTGAGCGCGCTCGCGCTCTCGGCACCCGAGGCGAGCCCCGAGGCGAGCGCGTCGGCACCGCTCGCGAGCTGCGTGGCGCCGCTCGCGGCATCCGTCGCACCGCCCTGGAGCGCGCCGAGGCCGCCCGCGAGTTCGTCGAGGCCCGAGGCGAGGCCGTTCGCCCCGTCGCGGATGCCGCCAGAACCGGCGGAGAGCTGAGCGGCTCCGGCCGCCGATTGGGCGATGCCGCCCTGGATGCCGTCGATGCCTCCCCTGGTCTCCGCCGCGAGCGCCGCTCCCCCGGCTGCGAACTGCGATACGCCCTGCTCGACCTGGTCGAGGTAGCCGAGGTGGACGGTCAGCTCGGGATACTGCTCGATGAGGCCCGGGTTCTTCTCGATGTACGCGTTCAACGCGTCGACGCTGCTCGTGAGCTGACCCGACGCCCCGGTGATCATGCCGACGTACTGGTCCCATCCATCCGACAGTCCGTCGAGCCCGGCCGCGCCGGTGCTCAGCTGACCGAGCCCGCCCGCGAGCCCATCGACGCCCTGCGTGTACTGGGTGACACCCGCGGCGTACTGGTGCGCGCCGCTCGCGGCATCCGCTGCGCCGCTCGTCGCGGTGGCGACCCCGTTCGAGAGCGTGGTGAGGCCACCCGCGAGGGAGCCGACACCGCTCGAGAGCTGCGTCGCGCCGTCGGCGGCGTCGCCGAGCGAGCCGCCCATCGTCGCGAGGTTCGTGTAGAAGCCCTCGAGGTACTGCGCCGTCAGCTCGCGGCCGAAGGTCGCCGACATGGCGTCGCCGACCGACTGGGCGACCGACCCGGCGAGGTAGCCGTGGGCGTCATCGGTTCGGATGTCGAGGTTCGCCTGCGTCGGGTCCGCGCCCGAGAGCGAGGTCACCGACTCCGAGAAGTCGGCGGGGATCGTGAGCACCGCATAGGCGTCTCCCGAGGCGAGGAGGTCGGCGGCCTCATCGTCGTTCGAGATCGTCCACTGGAACCCGGAGGTCTCGGGGTCGGTCAGCTCGGTCACGAGCAGTCGACCGGCGAGCACGGGCTGCTCGGTGCCGTCGGGCAGCGTCATCGTGACCATCTCGTCGTTGTTCACGACGACGGCCGGGATCTGCTCGAGGTTGTCGCCGCCGCTGCCGACGGCGCCCGAGACGAGACCGGCGACGGCGAGCGGCACGGCGACGACCGCGGCGACCAGCACGCCGAACCGCACGCGTCGCTGCCCCGGCGTCGAGCCGAAGAGTCGGGAGAGTCGGGTGCTCATCGGAGGGCCTCCTGGATTCGCGAGACGGGTTCGAGGGTTCGGATGCCGCGGGCCGCGAGCTGCGGCGAGACCGCGGGTGACACGGCCGACGGGCCGACGCCGACGATCACCGTGACCTGGGCGGGGACGAGTTCGGCGAGCGCGTGCCAGAGGCCGCCCGTGGCCGAGCCCGGATCGTCGTCGAGGTCGATGACGATCGCCTTCGGCCGCTCTGCCAGCGCCGCGGCGACGGCGACGATCGTGCGGGCTTCGACGCCCAGGGCGGCGAGCGGCGTCTCGGTCGTGAACCTCGGCCCGTCGGGGCCGTGGCCGACGGCGGCGGCCGCCCGCTCGGTCCAGGTGCGGACGAGGCTGTTGGACGGAGCGATGCGGTACCACGGACGCGTCGCGTCGAGGCGGCCGGCGATGAGTTCGCCGACCGTGCCGCCGGGCGCCGCGTGGGCGGCGACCTCGGCGATCGCGACGCCGCGCATGACGGCGCCGGCGCCCGAGGGCAGCGGCGAACCGAGCACGGCGAGACGGCCACCGACCGGCGCGAGCCGGCCCGCGAGCGTCGCCGAGACGACGCGGCGGTCGACGGCGTCGCCCTGCACGACGAGCACGCCGCCCGCCGGCACCTCGACGGTCAGGGGGCCGATCGGGCGTTCGGGCAGGCCGAAGACGGCGCCCTCGGCGTTCACGGCGGCGGGTCGCGAGGCGGCCCACTCCTCCTGCTCGAGGTGGGTGCGCAAGCCCTCGCCCTCGATGTCCACGTTCGGCAGCACCCGTGCCAGCCACTTGGGCAGCCACCAGGCGGCGTTGCCGGCGAGGGCCATCGCGGCCGGGACCAGCGTCATGCGCACGAGGAAGGCGTCGAACGCGACCCCCACGGCGAGCGCGAACGCGATGCCCTTGATCACGCCGGCACCCTCGGGCACGAAGGCGAAGAAGACGAAGAACATGATGAGCGCTGCGGCGGTGACGACGCGCGCGGCGTGCTGGAATCCGTGCACGACGGACCTCCGCGCGTCACCGGTCTTCACGAACTCCTCGCGCATGCCCGAGACGAGGAACACCTGGTAGTCCATGGCGAGGCCGAACAGCACCGCCATGAGCAGGATCGGCAGGAAGCTCAGGATCGGCCCGGGCTCGACGTGCAGCAGATCGGCGAACCAGCCCCACTGGAAGATCGCGACGGTGACGCCGATCGCGCCGAATGCCGAGAGCAGGAAGCCGAGGGCGGCCTTGATCGGCACGAACACCGAGCGGAACACCATGAGCAGGAGCACGATCGAGAGCCCGACGACGATGAGCGCGAACGGGATCAGCGCATCGGCGAGCCGGTTCGAGATGTCGATCGCGACGGCCGTGTAGCCGGTGACCGCGATGGGCGTGCCGTAGTCGGCGGTGATCGAGGGTTCGAGCTCGCGGATGTTCTCGACGAGCACCTTCGTCGCCGGGGCATCCGGTGCACTCTCGGGGATGACCTGGATGATCGCCGTGTCGGCGGTCGGGTTCGGCAGCCCCTGGCCGACGAAGGCGACGTCGTCGAGCTCGCCGATGCGAGCTCCGATCGCGTCGAGGTCGCCGAAGATGTCGGTCGTCTGCGTGATGTCGACGGTCAGGATGAGCGGGCCGTTGTAGCCCGGCCCGAAGCCCTCGTCGATCATCTCGTACGCCTCGCGCTGGCTCGAGCCCTCGGTGCCCGAACCGTTCGGCAGGTTCAGGTCGAGGCTGAGCGCCGGCACTGCGGCGGCACCGAGCACGCCGACGACGAGCACCACGAACACGACGGGAGCCTTCAGCACGAGGTCCACCCAGCGGCGGCCCATCGTGCGCTTGCCGCCGTCGTCGGCGGCGTTCGCCCGCCGATGGGCGCGACTGCCGGGCTTCGGCACGAGCTTGCGGCCGAACACGCCGAGCAGGGCGGGCAGCAGGGTGACGGCGCCCGCGACGGCGATGAGCACCGCGAACGCGGCGCCGACGCCCATGACGCTGAGGAACGGGATGCCGACGACGAGGAGGCCCAGCAGCGCGATGATCACCGTGAGGCCGGCGAAGACCACGGCGCCGCCGGCGGTCGCGACGGCCTCGGCGGCCGAGTCCTCGGGATCCTGTCCGCGAGCGAGTTGGTTGCGATGCCGGGAGAGGATGAAGAGCGCGTAGTCGATGCCGACGGCGAGGCCGATCATGACGGCGAGCATGGGGGCGGTCGAGGAGACCGTCGTGAACGCGGCGACGATCGAGATGCCGCCGAAGGCCGCGCCGACGCCGACGAGCGCGGTCAGCAGCGGCATTCCGGCCGCGAGGAGCGAGCCGAAGGTGATGATCAGCACGACGGCGGCGAAGAGCACGCCGAACACCTCGGTGATGGTGAGGCCGAAGCTCGTCTCCTGGAAGACGTCGCCGCCGAACGCCACGGCGAGGCCGGCGTCGCTGCCGAGCTCCCCCGTCGCCTCGACGGCCTCGAGCGATTCGGGCGTGACGTCGGTCACCTGGCCGTCGAACTGGATCTGGATGTAGGCGGTGCGACCGTCGCCCGAGATCTGGTCGCCCGCGTACTCGTCGAAGGGCCCGAGCACGCTCGCGACGCCGTCGACCTGCTCGAGCTCGGCCTCCATGGCCTCGATCGCCTCGCGCGCCGATGCGGCCTCGACGGTGTCGCCGTCGGGAGCTTCGACGACGGCCTTGGCGGAGGCGCCGGCGGTCTCGGGGAACACGGCGGCGAGCTGGTCGATCGCCGTCTGCGACTCGGTGCCCGGGATGGCGAAGGAGTCCTGCAGCTGGCCGCCGAGCGCGAGGCCCGTGCCCAGCAGGCCGCCGAGCAGGAGCACCCACGCGACGATGACGTACCAGGCACGGCGGAACGCGAAGCGGCCGATGCGGTGGAGGAGGAGAGCCATGGTCGGGCCTATCGGGTCGGGCGGCCGTCGGCCGTCAGCAGGAGTTCGGAGAGCACGGAGATGAGGGCGTCGCGCACGTCGGCGTCGGCGAACTGCTGCTCGTCGTCCTCGAGGAACGTGGCCCCGGCGACGAGCGTGTACGTCGCGCCGGCGAGTGCCACACCGAAGCGCATCTGCTCGGCGAGGCTGGCGTCGTCGGCGCAGATCGAGTCGGCGAGACCGCGGATCGCGGTGTTCGCGCGCTCGATGACCGGCAGGCCGCGGAGGGACTGGCCCTGGTTCACGAAGGTGTGCACCGCGAGGCGGTTGCCGAGCAGGAAGTCGACGAAGCTCTCGATGAAGACCGCCCGCGCCGCCGCCGACCGGCCGCCCGCGACGAAGTCGCCGAGCAGGGCCTCGAGCAGGTCGATCGCCGGGCCGATCGCGGCCTCGAGCAGCGCCTCCTTCGAGGCGTAGTGGTAGAGCACGCTCGACTTCGAATAGCCGGCGTGGTCGGCGATCTGCTGGAGCGAGCTCGCGGCGAAGCCGACGGTCGCGAACTGCTCGAGCGCGACCTGGCGCAGTTCGTCGCTGGCGCGCACGCGGGACGGCATGGATGCATCGGAGGGCATGCTTCCACGGTAATTGACCGATCGGTCAGCTCCTGCACGATCGGTCAGATTCACGGATGTCTCCCAGCCGCCGGAAACGGCGCGGTAGCGTTGCGACATGCGCAAGTACCTCTTCAGCGGCGCCGTGATCAGCGCCATCATCAGCGGCATCGGCGTCGTGAAGACCACCGCCACGGGCCCGCGCGACTGGCGACTGCTGCTCATGTGGGTGTCGTGGGCCGCGAGCCTCGCGATCGCGATCGGCACGGTCGCCGAAGAGACCAAGCAGGGCGAGATCGGCGAATAACGACGCCGCGCCGGCGTTGCGCGGCGTGTCATTCGCAATCCGCACCACGGTGCCCGAAACTGGGACGAACGACCCGAGACGAACCCACGAGAGGGGCCACCGATGTTCCGCCGCTGGCGCCGTGCACGGCTTGCCGCCCAGGCCTCCGCCCATGTTGCCGCCCCGACACCGCGCCCTTCTGCGGCAGACCTTCGTGGCGAGCACATCTTCGAGCTGCTGAACTCGCGGCTGTCCGAATTCATCGGACCGGGCGGCGGTTGGTCGCTCGTGCGGAAGTCCGACGGCGACACCGACCGCATCTTCCACGCGATGCTCACGCACCAGATCGCGGCGGAGCTCACTCGCGCCATCCTCGACGAACGCGATTCGGTCGCGGTCGTCGTGCCGGCCGGCGAGGAGACCCTCGCGCTCGGCTGGGAGCCCGCACCGCTCATCGTCTGGGCCGACCCCGTCGAGACGGCCGTGCCGACCGAGGCCGTGGCCGAGGCCGTGGCGCCGATGGACGTCGTGCCCCACGACGAGCTGTTCGCCGAGGCATCCGAGATGGTCGAGGCCGCAGCGCTGCCGACGATCGGTGCCGCCACGGCGCTCGAGGCACGCGCGGCCTGACCGGCCGGCGCCCGCGCCGACCCGCTGACGCGAGTGACACCGCGCTCCAAATTCGACGGCGCATTCTTGTATCGCCAGCTGAGAATGCGCTCCCCCGCTCCTCGTAGCGTGATTTCCGGGCAATCGCCCGCACGCCACGAGAGGGGAACCCGTTGAGCTCCGCCCACAGCACCAGCCAGAGCAACAACCCGAGCACGACCGAGTCGAGCGCGACGCCGCCGCCGGCCCGCCCACGGCGCAGCAGCGCCCGTGACCTCGCCCAGATCGCCGTGTTCGCCGCGCTCATCGCCGCGCTGGGCCTGCCCGGGGCGCTCTCGATCGGCGGCACCGCGGTGCCGATCACGTTCCAGACCCTCGGCGTCATGCTCGCCGGCGCCATCCTCGGCGCACGCAAGGGCACCCTGTCGGTGCTCCTCTTCATCGCACTCGTCGCCGCGGGCCTGCCGCTGCTCTCGGGTGGCCGCGGCGGTCTCGGCGTGTTCGTCGGCCCCTCGGTCGGCTACCTCATCGGGTGGCTGCTCGGCGCCGCCGTTATCGGCTGGGCGACGGCGCGACTGCTGCCTCGATACCCGATCGCGCCGGCGCTCGCATGGACCGCACTCGGCGGCATCGTCGCCATCTACCTCGTCGGGGTGCCCGTCTTCGCCGCCATCACGGGCACGCCGCTCGGCGGAGCGCTCCTCGCCTCGACCGTCTTCCTGCCCGGCGACATCCTGAAGGTCGTCGTCACCGTGCTCGTGGCGAAGGGCGTGCACCGGGCATGGCCGGGACTCATCGAGCCGCGTTCCTGGCCGTGGGCGTCCCGATCCGGCGCGGCCACCTCCGCCCCGGCACTCGACCCGGCTTCCGACTCGACCGCTGCGGACCGCTCGGCGTGAGCGACTGGCTGCGGGGACCGCGGGGCGCGCTCGCCCTCGCGTTCGGCGGCGACGCCGTGCGCTACGGCGAACTCGCCGACGCGGTCGCCGCGGCCCCGCTGCCGGGCGGCGACGGCCTCGTCGCCTGCCCGGTCGGCACGGAGTCCGCGCGCCTCATCACGCTCGTGCTCGCCTGCCTCGAGCGCGGTCGCCCGGTGCTCGTCGGCGGCGATGCGGCGGATGCCGCGCGGATCGCGCCGCACCTGCCGGAGGGCACGGAACTCGCGGTGCTGACGTCGGGCTCGACCGATCCGACGGGCACCCCGCGCGCGGTCGCGCGCACGAACGCCTCGTGGCTCGCATCGGCAGCTGCGCTCGCCGAGATCGCCGAGCTCGGAGCCGACGATCGGATCGCCGTCACCGGACCGCTCCACGTCTCCATGCACCTCTACGCGGCACTCCACGCGCTCTGGATGGGCGCCGCGGTCGGCGACGAGCTCGCCGGCGCGAGTGCGGTGCACGCGACGCCGACTCGACTGGCACGACTGCTCGAGTCCGACTCGATGCCCGCGGCGGCGATCGTCGCCGGAGCCGCGATGGGCGACTCCCTGCGCGCGAGGGCGACGGATCGAGGCATCCGCGTGACGGAGTACTACGGTGCGGCCGAGCTCTCGTTCGTGGCGGCCGGCCGCCGCGGCCCCCTCACGCCGTTCCCCGGTGTCGAGGTCGAGCTCCGGCCGACCGCGGCGGGCCGGGAGCTCTGGGCCCGTTCCCCGTATCTCGCGCTCGGTGTCGTCGGCGGGGGCATGCTCCGCCGCGATGACGATGGGTTCGCCACCGTGGGCGACCTCGCCGAACCGGTCGGCACCGAGGGGTTCCGCATCGTCGGGCGCGGCGACGCCGCGATCACGACCGCGGGCACGACCGTGCTGGCCGAAGACCTCGAGGCGCGCATCGTCGCCCTGCCCGGGGTCGTCGCAGCGGTGGTCCTCGCCGAGCCGCACGAACTGCTGGGCGAGCGAATCGTCGCCGTCGTCGAACTCGACGGCACGACGGATGCCGCGGCGGTCGTCGCCGCCGCCCGGGAACGCCTTCCGGCGGCCGAACTGCCCCGGCGCTGGTTCGTGAGCGCCGTTCCGACGACCGTCTCGGGCAAGTCGGCGCGGGGGCTGCTCCGCGCAGCGCTCGCAGCGGGAACGCTCGGCCCGGCCCTGCCGTCGCACCCGACGGCCTCCGATCGGAGCAACGCATGACCCGCGGCCCCGACACTCGCTCCGCGCCCGTCATCGTCGCCGCTCGGCGATCGGCGATCGGCACGGCGGGCCGGAGCTTCGCATCGCACACCGTCGACGCGATCGCGGCGCCCGTCCTCGCCGAGGTCGCTGCCGCAGTGGCGCCGAGCGGCCTGCAGATCGACGACGTCGTGGTCGGCAACTGCATGGGGCCGGGCGGCGATGTCGCACGCGTCGCCGCGCTCCGGGCGGGGCTCGACAGCTCGGTGCCGGCGGTCACGGTCGACCGGCAGTGCGGTTCGGGGCTCGACGCCGTCATGCAGGCGGCCGCCCGCGTCGCGGCCGGCCACGGCGAGCTGTTCCTCGCCGGCGGTGCCGAGTCGGCGTCGACGGCACCGCACCGGTCGTGGCCGGACTCGGGTGAACGCTACTCGCGCGCGCCCTTCGCCCCGACCGGCTTCCCCGATCCCGACATGGGCCCAGCGGCCGACCGGCTCGCCGCGGTGCGCGGCATCTCGCGCGAACGGCAGGACGCCTGGGCCGCCCGTTCGCACGCACGCGCCGCCGCGGCGCAGGCGAGCGGCGTCTTCGACGGCGAGATCGTCGTGATCGAC
This sequence comes from Agromyces sp. NPDC056965, assembly GCF_042673425.1. Classification (NCBI taxonomy): domain Bacteria; kingdom Bacillati; phylum Actinomycetota; class Actinomycetes; order Micrococcales; family Microbacteriaceae; genus Agromyces; species Agromyces sp. NPDC056965. The sequence continues at coordinate 53,079 of NZ_JBHURI010000016.1, forward strand.
GGCGTCGCACGCGATGATCGCCCGCGGGCGTCGATGAATGCGGATCGGCTCGCGCGATTCGCGCCCGCATTCAGCTCGGCCGGCGGCACGACCGGCGCCGGGACGGGGACCGGCACGGTCACCGCGGGCAACGCCTGCGGCTTCTCCGACGGCGCGGCGATGATGGCGGTCACGACCGGCCGAGTGGCGCGCGACCTCGGCCTCCCGTCGCTCCGCGTCGTGGCGGCCGCCGTCACCGGCAGCGATCCCGAACTGCCGGGCCTCGGCGCGGCGCCCGCTGCTCGCCTCGCGCTCGCACGTGCCGGTCTCGTCGCCGCCGACCTCGGGTTCGCCGAGATCACCGAGGCCTTCGCGGCGCAGCTCCTCGCGGTCGGCGACGAACTCGCGCTCGACGAGTCGATCATCTCGGGCGACGGCGGCGCCATCGCCCTCGGACACCCCTGGGGCGCGTCGGGCGCCGTGCTGCTCGTGCGGCTCGCCGCCCGCATGATCGCCTCCGACGACGCCCGCCCGGGGCTCGCCGCCTGCTCGATCGGCGGCGGCCAGGGCATCGCCATGATCGTGGAACGGACCGCATGACCGAGATCGCCTTCGACCACGTCAGTCACGACTTCGATGGGGAGCGCGTCGTCGACGAGGTCTCGCTCGTGCTCCAGGAGCACCGCATCGGCATCGTCGGTGCGAACGGCTCGGGCAAGTCGACCCTCGCCCGCATGATCAACGGCCTCGTCACGCCGACCGCCGGCCGCGTCTCGGTCGGCGGGCTCGACCTCGCCCGTCACGCTCGAGAGGTGCGCCGCACCGTCGGCTTCGTGTTCACGAACGCCGACAACCAGATCGTCATGCCGACGGTGCGCGAGGACGTCGCGTTCACACTGCGCCGTCACAAGCTCGAGCGAGCGGATGCCGCGGCCCGCGTCGACGCGGCGCTGCACCGGTTCGGGCTCACCGAGCTGGCCGACCGGCCGGCGCACCGCCTCTCGGGCGGTCAGAAGCAGTTGCTCGCGCTCGCCTCGGTGCTCGTCGCCGAACCGGCCGTGATCGTCGCCGACGAGCCGACCACGCTGCTCGACGCACGCAACGCGCGACTCGTCGGCGACCACTTCGCCGAACTGCCGCAACAGCTCGTCGTGGTCAGCCACCAGCTCGAGCTGCTCGACGGCTTCGACCGCGTCATCGTGATGGAGCGAGGGCGGGTCATCGCCGATGATCGACCCGAGGTCGCGCTCGATGCCTATCGCGCGATCATCGGCAGCCCGCGATGATCGGGGTCTTCCATCCCGGCCGATCCCCCGTGCACCGGGCGCCGGCGCTCGCGAAGCTCGGCCTGCTCGCCGTGCTCGTCACGGTGATCGCCCTCCAGACCTCGCTCCTCGCCCTCGCCGTCGCCTCCGGCCTCGTGGTCGCCCTCTTCGTCGTCGCCTGGCTCCCGGTCGGGCTCGTCTGGCGGCAGATCATCCCGATCCTGTGGCTCCTCGCCTTCGCGGTCCCCGTGCAGGTGATCTTCGGCGGGTGGGAGGCCGCAGCGACGATGGCGGTGCGACTCGTGCTGGCCGTCGCTCTCGCGGCGCTCTACACCCTGACCACGCCGGTCACGGCGACGCTCGATGCCATGCAGGCGCTGCTCCGCCCGTTCCGTCGCTGGATCGATGCCGATCGCGTCGGCCTCACGCTCGCGCTCACGATCCGGTGCGTGCCGCTCCTCGCCGACATCGTGCGCGAGGTGCTCGAGGCGCGGAAGGCCCGGGGCGCGGAGGGTTCGGTCGTGGCGCTCGCGGTGCCGGTCATCGTGCGGGCACTGCAGACCGCCGAGCACCTCGGCGACGCGCTGACCGCGCGCGGCTTCGACGACTGACCGCCACCTCGACGGCGGCGCTCTCCGACACCGGTGTGATCGCCGAGGCTGAACGCCGGCGTCAGAGCGGCGCAGCCGAGGTTTCGAATGGGGCTGCGCCCACCTCGGCGCGAACCCGATCGGCGAGCGCGATCAGCTTCTCGGTGCCATCCAGCCTTCCGAAGGATGCGGCCGCGCGACCCATCCGCTCGCGAACCCCGGCATCGCGCAGAACGGGAATGATGCGTTCGACGATGGCGCTCGCAGTGAAGTCCGCATCGTCGATGAGCAACGCCCCACCGGCCTGCACCACCCCGCGCGCGTTGAGCGCCTGTTCTCCGTTCCCGACGGCGTACGGCACGTACGCCGCGGGAATCCCGAGCGCGCTGAGTTCGCTCACAGTCGCCGACCCCGATCGGCACACGGCCAGGTCGGCGAGAGCGTACGCCAGATCCATCCGGTCGGCGTAGGGCACGACGACGCGGGCTTCGGAACCGGCGGCGTCCACATCATCGACGTTCGCGCCACCGGTCACGTGCAGGATCTGCCAGCCCTCGGCGATGATCTCGGGCCATGCCTGCGCGAAGGCCTCGTTGATCCTGCGGGCACCCGTCGATCCGCCGAAGACCAGCAGCACGGGCTTGTCGGCGTCGAGCCCGAAGTACTCCGCGGCAGCTGCCCGCGACCCGGCACGATCCAGCGTGGCGATCTCGGCACGAAGCGGCATCCCGACGAGCTCTCCCCCGCGCAGGGGCGTCTCGGCGAAGACCGTGCCGACGGCTGCGGCGCGGCGCGCACCCCACACGTTGGCGAGCCCCGGCCGGGCGTTCGCCTCGTGGACGACGTAGGGAACGCCTTCCCTGCGCGCGGCGACGTACGCGGGAGTTGCGGCGAAACCGCCGAAGCCGATCACGACATCGATGTCGCGATCACGGACCAGCGTGCGCGTGCGCGCGACCGCGCGGCGAAAGCGCCCGGGGAACTGCAGCGTTCGGCGGTTCAGTCGGCGCGGGAAAGGCGCCTTGGGGATCATCTCGAGCACGTGCCCACGCTCGGGAACGAGTCGCGCTTCGAGCCCCTCAGCAGTGCCCAGCACGAGGATCGAGGCGTCCGGCTCGCGTTCGCGCAGGCGATCTGCGACGGCCAGGAGTGGATTGACATGTCCCGCGGTCCCGCCCCCTGCCAGCAGGTAGTTCGTCATGTCGGCAGCCTATTCTGCCGTCCGCATATCGTGCGTGTATCGAAAACCGGATACTCCGTGGCAACACGCCGATCGTTTGACTGCTGTCATGCACTCATCCGCTTCGGAGCTCGTCGTGCACGACGAGGCGATCCGTGAGAACACGGCCAGATTCGCCGCGATGACCGAGGGCCGGGTCATGGCCGTGTTGAAGGCCGACGCGTTCGGCCATGGCGCGATCGCTCGCTCGGTCCTCGAGTCCGGGGCGACCTCCATCGGTGTGACCTCCGTCGAGGAGGCCCTCGCCTTGCGCGCAACCGGTGTCACGGCGCCGATGCTCAGTTGGCTGAACACGCCCGACGCCGACTTCGAGACGGCTGTACGTGAGAACGTCGATGTCGCGGTGCCGAGTGTGGAGCTCCTGTACTCCATCGGTTGGGCAGCGCTGCGTGTCGGGCGACCGGCGCGCGTGCACCTGCACATCGATGTCGGCATGGCCCGCGACGGCTGCCCGGCGCGCGACTGGTCCACGTTGTGCGCCCTCGCTCGAGAGCACGAGGCGCTCGGCGCGGTTCGAGTGGTCGGGGTGATGGGTCACATGTCGTGCGCGGACGAGCCGGGGAATCCGCAGAACACGCGGGAACGTCAGGTCTTCGAGAATGCGGTCCGCACGGCCAGGCGACGCGCGCTCGCGCCCCACATCCTGCACCTCGCGGCAACGGCCGCGACATTGACGGGTGCGGGGTCGGGTTTCGACGTCCACCGCATCGGGGCTGGGCTGTTCGGCATCGATCCGTCCTCCAGCACCGACATGCTGCGGCCGGCCGTGACACTGACCTCGAGCGTCGTCTCGTCGCGCGAGGTGACCGCGGGCACCGGAGTCGGCTACGGCCTCGACTTCATCGCACCGAGTCGCACGAACCTGGCCCTCCTTCCGGTCGGCTACGGCGACGGGCTTCCTCGCGAGGCATCCGGGCGGGCAGAGGTCTTCGCTCGAGGGCGACGACGGCCCCTCGTCGGCAGGTTCTCGATGGACATGGTCGTCGTGGACACGGGCGATGACGTGCTGCGACCGAACGAACGCGTCACCGTCTTCGGCCCGGGGTCGGGAGGAGAGCCCACCGTCGCGGAGTGGGCCGAGTGGTCTCACACCATCGAGCACGAGATCGTCACCCGCCTGGGGAATCGCAGCCCGCGCATCCACCGCACGATCGATACCTCGAGTCAGTCGCAAGGAGACAGGTCATGACCCAGAACAACAGCACCCGGATCGCCGTCATCGGAGGTGGTGTGAGCGATGAACACGACGTGTCTCTCGCTTCCGCCGCTGCCGTCGGTCGAGCCATCGTCGAGCTGGGCTTCGACGTGGTTCCGCTCACCATCGGGAACGATGGCGCGTGGCGTGATGAGGACGGCGGCATCCTGCCCGCGCATGGTGCCGTCGAGCTGCTCGCGGACTGCGATATCGCCTTTCCCGCGCTGCATGGCGTCAACGGCGAGGATGGCGCGATCGCGGGGTTCCTCGAACTGTCGGGCGTGCCCTATGTGGGCGCCCCGGTGCGCGCCGGCGCGCTCGGGATGGACAAGTGGGTCACGAAGCTCATCGCCGGCTCCCTCGGCATCGCCACCGCGAAGGCAATCGTCGCCCGACCCGGAGCCGCAACCGTCGCGGCTCCGATGGACCTGAAGCCGCCTTTCGTCATCAAGCCGGCGACCGGTGGCTCGAGCAACGGCGTCTTCGTCGTTCCCGATCGAGACGACGTCGCCGCGACCGTGAGCCGTGCTCGAGCGTTCGGTGACCCCGTGCTCGTCGAAGAGTACGTGCTGGGGCGCGAAGTGGATGTCGCGGTGTTCCGCGACCGGGACGGCGAGCTGCGCCTCGGCTCCACCCTCGGCATCGGTGTCGCCCCCGGCGGGGTGTTCGACCGGACGCAGAAGTACGACGGCAGCGCGGTGTTCACGGTGCCCGCCCCGATCAGCGATCGCGATGAGGTATCGATTCGTCACGCCGCACGCCTGCTGTACGAAACGCTCGGGTGCAGTGGGGTGGCGCGTTTCGACTTCTTCGCCACCGCTGCCGGGGTGGTGCTGAACGAGGTGAACACGGCTCCCGGGATGACGGAGCAGTCGCAGGTTCCGCTGATGTACGCCGCGACCGGCCTCGACTACGTCGGGCTGATCGCAGCGCTCCTCGAATCCGCCGAGCGCTCCCCGTTCCGAAACTCGATTCCCGAATGAGCGGGTCTCCGGACGAGCCTCCCGTTCGGTCGGCCTGGGCGGATGCGCTCAAAGGTCTGCTGATCCTTCTCGTCGTCTTCTGGCACGTCGTGTTGAAGACCTACCTGCAGATCGACTGGCGAATCGGCGTTCCGATCCCCGGCGCATGGGGTCTTGCCAGTGATCTCATCTGGCCGTTCCTGATGCCGCTGTTCCTCGTGATCTCCGGCTACTTCGCAGCGAACGCGCTCGCTCGGCCGTGGGCGATCGTCTTCCGCACCCGCGTCGTTCGCTTCCTCTACCTCTACCTCCTGTGGACGCTGATCCACATGGTGACGATGTGGGCATTCGAGGACTTCCCCACGTTCGTCCCTCGCAGTGTCGCCGAATTCATCGAGGCGGTGACGATCAGCCCCCCGAACACCTGGTACCTCTACGCGCTCGCCCTGTACTTCCTGGTGGCGAAAGGACTGCGACGTCTCCCCCGATGGCTCCTCATCGGAGGCGCCGCTGCGGTGTCGGTCACGGTGTCGGCAGGGCTGATCGACGTGGCGAGCAACCGCGGGTCGCTGATGTACAACCTCCTCTTCTTCCTGCTCGGTCTGTACTTCGCTCCGCAGATCGGTCGTCTCGCCGCACGCCCGCGACCATTCGCAGCATCGATCTCGGTCGCGGCGTACCTCCTCGTCTTCGGTGCGATGAGGACGACCGGGTCGGAAACGGTGCCCGGTGTGTGGCTCGCGGTGTCGCTCATCGGAGTCGGCATGGGGATCTTCGTCGCTCCGCTCCTGCCGAAGACCCCGGGCATCGGGCGCGGGCTGACCTGGCTCGGCGTTCGCACGCTTCCGATCTACCTGATCCACATGCCGGTACTCGCCGTGGCCGACCTCGCCCTGGTGAGCTGGCTCTCGGGCGCCAGGATCGCAGTGCAGCTGCCCGCAGCCGTCCTGCTCCCGGTGGTCCTCACCGGGGTCGTCATCGCCGTCAGCACGCTGCTCGGACACCTCATCGTGCGCGACCGACTGCTCTGGCTGTTCGACCTTCCGGCAGGTCGCTCGGCGGTGGAGCCGGCTCGCCGCGACGCCCCGTCGCGGGCGCGGCGTCGTCTCCGTGTGGGCGCGGCGGGCGCGGTCCTGGTGCTCACGGTGATCGGCGGGTCGACGATCCGTGTCACGGCGATTCCCGGCTGCCCCGTCGAGGTTCCGCAGCAGCCGGCGACGCACGACGGAGAGGTGAGCATCGGGGCCACGGGCGACATGCTGCTGTACGACGTGGGTCACTCCGTGCCCGCCGACCGCGGTCGTGGCCACTTCGACGATGTGCGCCCCTGGTTCACCCAGGACATCGTCACCGGAAACCTCGAACAGGTCATCTCCTCCGACACGGGGTTCGACAAGTGCGGGGAGCAAGCCGACTGCCTGGCGTTCCGGAGCCCGCCGGATACGGCTCGGCATTTCGCCGGATTCGATCTCCTCAACGTTGCGAACAACCACACCGGTGACTTCGGACCCGACGGATACGCGAACACCAGAGCGCACCTCGCCGCCGCCGGGGTCCGAACGGTCGGCGACCGCGATGAGATCGCGTGCACGCAGGTCGGTGACCTCACGGTCGCGATGCTCGGATTCGCGCCCTACGACGGCTTCAACCGCGTCACCGACCTGCGCCATGTTCGGCAGGTGGTGCGAGCGGCCGCAGAACACGCGGACATCGTGGTCGTCCATGCGCACATGGGAGCCGAGGGTGCCGCCGCGGATACCGTGGCACCGGGAGCCGAGGTCATGTACGGCGAGAACCGCGGTGACGTCATCGCGTTCTCGCATGCGGCCGTCGACGCGGGCGCCGACCTCGTCGTGGGCCACGGGCCCCACGTGCTCAGGGGGATGGAGTTCTATCGGGGAAGGCTGATCGCGTACAGCCTCGGCAACTTCGGCGGTGGGGGCGTCTTCGGCGCCGAGCAGGCGACGCGCTACGGCGCCTACCTGGCCGTCAGGTTGCGCGCCGATGGCACGATGATCGACGGACGAGTGCGCTCCGTCCGCTTCGAGTACGAGGATGGCAGGCCTGTTCGCGATCCTGACGAGCGGGCGATCGAGCTGATCGACGAACGTGGCCGTCGCGACTTCCCCGAGACCGCAGCACACGTCGGATCCGACGGCTCGATCTCACCGCATCGGTGATGCCTCCGCGCCTCAGGGCGCGGAGGCATCCGTGCATTCAGCGTCCCGCTTCAGGCTGGCGCCGCTGCGGCCACGACGACGACGTACGGTGGTGCGGCGACCGCCGCGGAAATGAAAAAGCCCCGAACCCGGCGAGAGGTTCGAGGCTTGATCGTGCACCCCCTCGGACTTGAACCGAGAACCCACTGATTAAGAGTCAGTTGCTCTGCCGATTGAGCTAGAGGTGCATACTGCGTTGTTTCGGCCCGGATTTTCTATAACCCGAACCGAGGAATCACAGTATCAGGAGAATGCACTGTTGCGCCAATCGAGGCGAAGTTCGGCGCGTCGAGGGGCGCCTGACGCCGTTCACGACCCCGGGTCTCGCCTCGCGATAGCCTGATCGAGTGACCGCCGCCTCCGCCGCCTCCGCCACCCAGCTCACCTCCGACCTCGCGCTCGCGCTCGAACTCGCCGATCTGGCCGACGCCGTCTCGATCGGTCGATTCCGCGCGATCGACCTCGACGTGCAGACGAAGCCCGACCGCAGCCCCGTCACGGAGGCCGACCTCGCCGTCGAGCGGGCGATCCGCGAACGCCTCGCGGCGGCCCGCCCCGGCGACGGCATCCTCGGCGAGGAGTTCGGCACCGAGGGCGACGGCGCGCGGCAGTGGATCATCGACCCGATCGACGGCACCGCGAACTTCCTGCGCGGCGTGCCCGTGTGGGGCACGCTCATCTCGCTCGCGATCGACGGCGTGCCGATCCTCGGCGTGGCATCCGCCCCCGCCATGGGCCGCCGCTGGTGGGGCGCGACGGGGCTCGGCGCCTGGACCACGACCTCGGCGGCCGAGGCCGGCGCGAGCGACGCGGGCGCGAGCGACGCGGGCGCGAGCGACGCCATGGCCGTTGCCGACACCGAGGCCGCCGGCGGCGACGCATCCGTGCCCGGAGCGCGCCGGCTGCAGGTCTCGGGCGTCGCCTCGCTCGCCGATGCCTCGCTGAGCTTCCAGAGCCTCGCGCAGTGGCGCGAGGCCGGCTACCTCGACCGCCTGCTCGCCCTCTCGGAGCGCGTCTGGCGCGACCGCGCCTACGGCGACCTGTGGTCGTACATGCTCCTCGCCGAGGGGCTCATCGACATCACGGGCGAATTCGACGTCAAGCCGTACGACCTCGCAGCGCTCATCCCGATCGTCGAGGAGGCGGGCGGCCGCTTCACGGCGATCACCGGCGAGCGAGGGCCGTGGAGCGGCAGCGCACTCGCGACGAACGGGGCGCTCCACGACGTGGTGCTCGCGGCGCTCGCAGGCGACGCGTAGGCGGCAGGCGTGGAGGTCTGCATCTTCACCGAGCCGCAGCAGGGCGCGAGCTACGCCGACCAGCTCGCGCAGGCGAGCACCGCCGAGCGACTCGGCTTCGACGGATGGTTCCGTTCCGACCACTACCTCGCGATGGGCGACGGCGACCCGTTGCCGGGTCCGACGGATGCCTGGACCACGCTCGCCGGGCTCGCTCGTGAGACCCGGGGCATCCGGCTCGGCACGCTCGTCTCCTCGGCGACGTTCCGGCACCCGTCGGTGCTCGCGATCCAGGTCGCGCAGGTCGACGACATGTCGGGCGGCAGGGTCGAGCTCGGCCTCGGCACCGGATGGTTCGCCGAGGAGCACGAGGCCTACGGCATCCCGTTCCCCGCCAAGCGGTTCGGAATGCTCGAGGAGCAGCTCGAGGTCGTCACGGGCCTCTGGTCGACCCCGGTGGGCGAGCACTACGACTTCACCGGCGAGCACTACCGCCTCGAGCGCTCCCCCGCCCTGCCGAAGCCCGCACAGGCCAGCGTGCCGATCATCATCGGCGGCTCGGGTCCGAAGCGCACGCCGGCGATCGCGGCGCGATTCGCGACCGAGTTCAACATCGGGTTCCGCGACGAGGCCGTCGTCGCCGACATGTTCGCCAGGGTGCGGCAGGCATGTCGCGACATCGACCGCGACCCCGCCTCGATGCGCATGAGCGTCGCGCTGCCGACGGTCGTCGCCACCTCCGACGCCGAATACCGACGACGTCTCGCGGCGATCGGCGCGGACCCGGCGACGTTCGCCGACGTGAACATCGCCGGAACCCCCGCCGCAGCCGTCGAGAAGGTGCTGCGACTGCGCGATCTCGGCGCCGATCGCGTCTACCTGCAGCTCGTCGACCTGCGCGATCTGGAGCATCTCGCGCTCATCGGCGCAGAAGTGCTGCCGCACGTGCGCTGAAGCGTGCACCGCGTCGGCGGCTCCCGATAGGCTGACGTCGAAATCAACCGGATGGGCGGGGGCGCCGGTCGATCAGCGCGCCTCCCGGTCGTCCGACCCGAATCACGACCCGAACCCGAATCGAGAGGCCCTACCTCGTGAACATCCCCACGCGCCGTATCCTGACGCGCGCCATCGTCTCCATCGCCGCCGTCGCAGTCGTGATCCCGCTGAGCGGGTGCAGCGTGCTCCGCGACCTCGCCGGCGGCCCGGCACCGCAGCCCGAGCGCGACGAGACGACCCAGGAGATCGTCGAGGAGGGCGACGCCGACGTCTTCGCCCTCATGGTCGGCGACTGCATGAACGAGGTGTCCGAAGAACTCGTCTCCGAAGTGCCCGTCGTGCCGTGCGACCAGCCGCACGACGAAGAGGTGTACTTCGACGTCACGCTCGAGGGCGACGAGTACCCCGGCGACGACGTCATCCAGACGCAGTCCGACGAGGCCTGCCTCGCCCAGTTCGAACCCTTCGTCGGCATGGCCTACGACTCGTCGACGCTCGGCTTCTACGCGTACCGCCCGTCGCAGGAGAGCTGGGAGCAGATGGACGACCGTGTCGTCTCGTGCGTGATCTACGACCCCGCGGGCCAGGTCACCGGCACGCTGGCCGGCGCCGCACGCTGACGAACGGATGCCGCGTGGCGCGCCGTCGGGCGACCTG